>NZ_NIZW01000037.1 GCF_002727185.1 Rhodopirellula bahusiensis | reverse complement strand
AGATGCAGACGAAGCAATGCTATCAATTTTTTGTTTCAATGGACGGCTTACCAGGATTTGACTTCGCGTGGATGCGGCGGTTGAGTCACTTGCTATTTCATGTTGCTTCGTTCGTCGCGGTTCAGAACACGTCGCCTAAGAATGACGCAGCGTATGGATGCTGCGTTGGAGCGCAACGGCTGCTAGGCTCGGCACACGTTTGAAAAACAACCTCCTCGCGGAGCCACATAACTTGGTGACTCACGCGAGGAAGTCAATTCGATCAGCCTGAAGACAGGCCGAATGCGACATGGTCCCTAGATGTCGATTCCCTCCCGAGCCATCCGTTGCTTTTCATCCGCAACCGTATGATGATCGCAACCGACTTCTTGAGCAATCTTGCGGTTGCTCATCTCGCCTTCTCTCACGTGCCAACGGATGAGGTTGATTTGTTCTTGAGAGATTCGCCGCTTTGGCGACTTTCGCAGGATGGTGCCGTCCATGGCCAGAAGCCGGTTCTTCGTCGGATCGGCTTGCTTGTATGTCCGAGAAACCAAAGCGGAACTCTTCCCCAATTTCTCACCGACTTCTTCAAAATCGAGTCCAACTTCATCGACAAGCCGTCGAACCTCTTCCTGCAGTTTTACCGACTCGATTGATTCGAACCGGCGAGATTCGATCAGCCTTTGATCAGGTAAATAGCACCGTTCTCCATCTCCCCACAGCCGAAGAGCCGCGTCCACAGTTCTGCTGTCGATGGCAAGGCTGATTGCGATGTTGTTGCGACTCGAACCAGCCGAGTACATGTCGGCTACGGTTTTCGATAAGATTTCAGCGGTCGTGAAACTTCGGATCTCTAGATTGGTGGGGAATTCAGTTGTCCAACTACGGTCAGAGAGGAACTCCCACATGTCCGTACTTGGACAAGACTTTTGCCGAGCAATCTCTACGAGCACGGGAACGGCATTGAAGCTGAAATGGGCATACCATTTGAAACGCCGTTGGCTAATCTGTTCGCCTCGCTCGATCCTAACTCGCCCGACCAGTGCAGACAGCACTCGGTTTGAAGCCTCCGTATCGCGATATAACAGCTCGCTTAGGTCGGCTACCAACTCTGCAGCTTGATCAGGTCGGATGGGAGCGACTCTCGTGTGGGATTGCTCAGCCGCGGTCTGCAGAGACTTCAACTCAGAAACTTCTTTCCTCAGCTTGGCGACCTTTTGTAGCACAGGAACTAAATCATCCTCCTCATCAAAAGCTTCAAGCGAACCGACGATACGGTCAATCGATTTGGATTTCGACTCGATCGTCTGCGTGATGACTTCCGTGTTCGGCAATGGTGCCCGAGACAAATCAGTGAGGTGTTTGTTAGCAGCGTTTACAAGATCGGTCACGAATTGTCCGTCGGCCAGTTTGCCAAGTATGAAATTCAGCAGCGACTGATCGATGTGACTGAGAGTCTTACTCCCGTCCATCTTGCATCCATCGATGCCGTCCCTTCCTCTTGAACAGCAAACGACCGGCCGCGATGAACCGCGACCGGACCACATCGGATTTCCGCAACTGTAACAAAAATAGTTGAAGATTCGTTTCGCGTGACCCTCGTTGCGAGTGATTGATGAGTTCGCCGGATTGTAAGCCACGCTGAGCTTCTTCATCCGGTCTTGTGCACGCTGCCAGAGTTCATCATCAATGATACGAAGATGCGGCATTTCGCGTATACGCCACTCGTCCTCTGGACGATTCACGGTCTTGATCGCCTTGGTTAGAGGATCCATCTTCTTGGCCGTGCGGTTCCAAATTTCTCGACCGCGGTACATCTCACGTTGCAGGGCATTTCGAATCAGGGTATTGCTCCACGCTTGGCGATCATCGATTTGCTCCTCATTGAACAATTGTGCAATCCGCCGGGGACTCCAGCCATTATCGGCGTAGAGCTTGAACATTCGACGAACCTGCTCAGCTTCTGCCGGCACGATCACCACTTGTTGAACCGGCTTTCCATCTTGCGAGACAATTGTCGCGCCGTCGTCATCCAGGATTGGCTCTAGCGCATAACCGTAGCTGGGCTTGTAGAGCGGTTTTCCTTGTCGGAAAGCATCGTCCATTCCACGGCCTACTTTCTCGCGAAGCTGATCGACGAAGAGCTCGTGTAGCATGGAGAAGATGGTCAACATGATTTTCGACGTTGGGTTTTCTGAGTCAAAACCGTCGGTCGCGCCGATCAGACGCTTTCCACATTGCTCGATCAAACGTCCGAGGCTCAACGATTCGATGTGATCTCGGCTTGCCCGTCCAAGTTCATCGATAAAAAAGCACTTCGGAGCATCCGCGTCTCGCATAATCAGCGACTTCATCAGCTGATAGCCGCCCCTTTGATCCGTCGTGCCTGATATGGCAGCATCGGCAAACACGTACTGCCACGGAATAAAGAACGCCTCTTTCGCGGCTCGCTCCAACACGTTTTTGAGCTGCTGATCGAGCGACCGTGGATTTGAGTTCGCATCGCTGTACCGACAATACGCGACGCCCAATAATCCCCGCTCGCTTGGGCCAGCTATTTCCTTGCTCGGCTCACCGGAAATGTAAGTCCGCTCGAACAATTCGATCATACTGCCGAGATCGGAGTCTCGTGAAACTTCCGGGTAGATCCTGGCGATCTCTTTGGGCCAGTGTTGCTGCTGAACATCAAGATAGGTCTCAGCGAGCGATTGCAAACTGCTGCGATCGGGTAACCCGCGCTGCCTGGTTTTCGCTGTTTTAGTACCGTTCAATTCGGACTTTTCCGAATTTGGAGGACCAGAAACCTGCGAGGTTTTGTTGATGGACATGGGGAAACAACTTTCCCGAGCGACGGAGAATTGAACCGACGATGCGAGCTCAGAGACGGGGGAAGTGCCATGAAATTGGGTTTTCACGCTATTTTCCCTCCGTTGAGTTCGAAGACATCTTCTGCGGAAAACACAATGATTTCCGGCAAAACTTGCATCAGAAGACGCTGTCCAGGGGACTCGCTCCCCAAGGTGAATCTTGGGTCGCCCCGATTTTCTTTCGCCGTGTTCGACGGCATCTCTGGTTGGCAGTGACGTCCCTCAAAAGCTTTGCATTGGATTCCAGGGTGTCAAAGCGGGCTTCAACGGAGCCGACCAGAAAGATGGCCATCAAGTATCGATCGCCTTGCGAAGTGCTGAGAGACGACGGGCAAAAAAGCATGGGGGGGAAAGCTCCACGATATGGCCGCCCCCAGAGAAGTCCCGGTATCCATCGACCTTCTCCTTCATGGCTGAAGTGAGACGTTCTTAAAACGCATCGAGCCAGACGTGCATTCGCTCAGCTGATTACTGTCCGCCGTCACCGGGTACGGCGGGTGATTTCCAATCATGAACGCGTGAATCAGTACTCAGTCGCACACATCGCTAATCGAGGTCAAGTTTGGCGGCACGTCGGATTGCATCAACGAATCGGACATCACCGCCACCCTCGTTACTTGCGTATAGCGTGAGCTCATAACCGTCGGTCGACACAATGACGATGGTAGAGTCTTCGAGCCAGCTATCGCTCTGGATAAAGTCCACCGATTCGACCTCATCCAATGCAATCGAATCACACCATGTGTCGGTACCGTCAGCGACGTAGGACACTACACGCCTGTCCGTCAATAAATTCCCGTCACCTTCAGGAGTCATTGCGGATGAATAGAAAAAGAGTATTCGCTCGTCTTGAGCCAGACCCGCCGACGCGGAAACGATTTTGGTAATTCGTGGTGGCAGCTTGCCTCCAGGCAACACTTTTGTGTCTGCAACGTGCCCCGTCATCAATCCCCAACCAACAGCGGCGAACAACGCAATGATCGCCATGAGTGGGATGGATAGCAGCCCCGCAAGGATGAGAAGCGGTCGCGAATAAGACGGTTGTGCGTTGCTCATCAGGCTACAACTCGATGCGGGTAACGACGGAGACCACGGGGTCGGACCTTCAGATGGTTCATCCGGATTCATCATGGACTTGATAGAATTCTCTGCCGACGAGATTCACGATGCAATAAAAAGATCTGCACGAGCAGATTCTGGTGCCCTCTTTGCCCTGAACCGTCGCTGATGTTCATCTGGGCAACAAAGCCCAGGTGTTCCACGTGCATGTTAGATACGCTCGGGAAACGAAGTTCTGTTGCTTCGAATGCGATGTGGAACGCCCTTGCCTTGCCGATGCAGATGAGCGTCGCTGGAGACACCTGGTGGAAGAAGGCCAGGTCGCGATAGATCGAAAAGAGCAGTCGGCTCACGTGGTTGTTTGAACGCTTTGCAATCATCGACGAGAAAGCTTTTCACAAAGGTCAAAACGACATCGCAATGTTCTACGATTTGGACTTGGACAGCAAAATCAAGTCAATCAAGCGTCGGGTTGGTGGCCAACGAAATCGAGAGATTTTCAAGACAGCAATCCCCTCTGGCAGCCAGTGATTCACGAGAATCAACGCAAGATTTCGCCAAACAAGCTAAACGAGGCTGCGTCTTTTTGATGGCATGCTCGTCTTTACCTGCGAGAAGTCATTTTTTGAAAGGAACGCAATGAACCAGCCTCAATCAAACTGTCGAAGCTTCATCCGCCCAGAAGCCACCGCTTTCGAAACCTCACCGGAACCATCAGTTTCGGATTCAAACCAGGCCGCAGAAACGCAATGCTGTGGCGGGTCTCCGACGCAATTGTCAAACATCGCCGGGTTCAACCCCGCACGGGCGGAACCATCGACGCAGTGCTGCGGAACCTCGGCGCCGCCTGAGGCTGCTTCAAGCGCCGACACGCTGACTCAGCCTTCATTCAACAAGGCAAACGAATCTCTACCGGTCGCCATCATCGGTGCCGGACCGATTGGATTGTCCGCCGCCGCGAATTTGCTGGAACGTGATCAGGATTTCATCATTCTCGAAGCGGGATCGAGAATCGCCGCGAGCATGTGGGAATGGCGGCACGTGCGTCTGTTCACCCCTTGGTCCTACCTGATCGATCCCGCGTCAAAACGGGCTCTGCAGTCCGAGCGTTCGTGGAAGGAACCCGATGGTGACCACGTTCCTTTCGCTGGCGAGCTTGTTAAGAATTACCTTGATCCGCTCGCGGCACACGCTGGCATCTCGTCTCGTCTTAAACTGAATCACAAGGTCACATCGATCTCTCGAGATGGACACGATCGAATGAAAGACGGGAATCGAAATGACGCCCCCTTCTTGATCGTCGCGAAAACGAATGATGGCCCGCGTCGCTTCCAGGCTCGTGCCGTGATCGACGCGTCGGGAACTTGGGGCACGCCGAACCCAATGGGTGCCGGCGGAGTGTGGGCAGACGGTGAGCAACAGTTCCAAGCCAATATTAGCTACGGAATGCCAGACGTTTTAGACAGCGAGCGGCATCGGTATGCTGGCAAGCGAGTTCTAGTTGTTGGGTCGGGACACTCCGCCACCGGTGTCGTTTTGAGTTTGGCGGAATTGGCTGGTGAGTCTCCCGAAACCATGATCGCTTGGGCCATTCGCCGTAAGAATCCAGCCAAGCTTTGGGGCGGCGGATCCACGGACGAAATCGAAGAACGGGGTGCTCTGGGCACTCGCGTAAAAGAGGTCGTCGACAACGGCAAAGCAACGTTGCTGACCGGTCTTTCAATCGGCGCGATCCGCGAACACAAAGATGGATTGGAAGTCTTCGATGTCGACGGCGTGTCGCAAGTCGTCGTTGACGAGATCATCGTCGCAGCCGGGGCAAGGCCCGAATTGGGTATGCTTCGCGAACTGCGACTCGAATTTGACACTTCCACGGAAGCGACCAAGACCTTGGGACCGCTGATTGATCCCAACCAACACAGCTGCGGATCGGTCCCGCCGCACGGAGCCCTCGAGCTCCAACACCCCGAACGTGGGTTCTATCTGGCCGGGATGAAGAGTTATGGTCGGGCACCCACATTTTTGATGATGACCGGATACGAACAAGTTCGATCGATCGCAGCCGAACTCGCCGGCGATCACGAGGCGGCTCGGAAGGTCGAACTGAAACTGCCATCGACCGGCGTGTGTTCCACCGACCTCGCCTTTCAAGAACCAATGGCGGTTCCCTCGTGACCACAGCAATTCACTCCGTTGATCTCGACAACCGACTGACGGCGATCGTCCATCGCGAAGAGATCAACGGTAGAACGGAAAGAACATGACATGAGTCACGACAACACCACCACCGCTCAACTCTGGAGTTTGTTTGGCGAGCAGCTTCGATCGTTCTTCATGCACCGAGTCTCTGATGCGCAGCTCGCGGAGGATTTGTTGCAGGAGACCTTTGTTCGCATCCACACCAAACTGGATGGGGTCGACGATCAACAACGCATCCGCTCGTGGGTCTTTCAGATCGCTCGCAACTTGGTGGTCGATCACTATCGCGTCAAGTCACGCGAAGCGGCGACGCTGGCCGACGAAGTGAACGCTAGTCCGGAGAGCGAAGAAAGCGTTGAAGAAGTCGTTATCGGTTGGCTTCCCAAGATGCTGGAACAACTTCCGTCTGAGTACCAAGAAGCGATCGAGCTCTATGAGCTAAAGGGTATGTCGCAACAAGAAATCGCTGACAAGCTCGGCATCTCGTTGTCCGGTGCAAAGTCGCGGGTTCAACGAGGGCGAACGAAACTCAAGCAAGTCCTCTTTGACTGCTGCAGTTTCGAACACGACCGGCGTGGCAATTTGATCAGCTACCAAAGAAACCATGCGGACGACCCAAGGGACTTTGACGCGTGAGTTTCTTTCAAAACCTCTGCGTCGTTCTGCGATCAAGATCGTCTTGAGAGGTGAGCAACCCATCGGTTGCCACATCCCGATTGACATCCGCATTCGAATGCGGAGCAGGAAGGATTCAGCAATGAACACGGAACAAACACCTCACGAAAAACAGCCAACGCCCTGCTGCTCACCGTTGGCAATCACCGAATTGAGAACGGTCAACCAGAGCCAACCCACTACGAACGACAACTCAAAACCATGGTTCAGTGGCGGGGGAATTTGGCTGGGAGCACTGTCCGGAACCGGTGCGATCGTTGGCGGGATCACATGCTGTGGATTTCCGCTGTTGAGTGGTCTTCTGGCGTCGGTCGGAATCGGCAGCGGTGTCCCGTTGCGTGATTGAGCCCGAGTCGAACTCTGACTGAACCAGCCAACCGCTAAACTGGATTGACCGTCGCGTGCCCACTTTTTCTGGAATGTGCTAGGTTAGGCTAGCAGCCACGGAAGGTGCGTTCTTGTGGATCGCGACGAGGTAGGAACCCGCGGCGGATCGCGATTCTTCCGTCCGTTTTGTTCTTCCTAGCCAAATCAATCCGCTGATGCCTCGAGCGTCTCGGCCGAAACAAAGCTCATGGTCAAATCCTGCCGAAGTTGCAAACGTCCGATTGATCCGGATCGAGATTGGATTGAGCGATTTCTCATCGATGGTGCTCCGGCTCCGCCCGAGTCCCGGGCGACAAAGGCCGATTTGCGACAAGCTGTCGCAGAACGCGATCATTTGCTGAGCCAATTGCACGCGATGGCCCTGCGGATGCTGGCCAAAGAACTGTCGATCGCCGCCTCCCCATCGCTGAGCGACGATCGCACGCCCTCGCAGGTTCACGCTGATATGCAGCGTTGGATTCAAGATCGCGAACGTGCCCGGTGATCCCCGACCGGCTTAGTGAACGCCGATTCGCGGCCTGAACAGAAGCGATTCTTGTTCGGCGACTCCGAATTTTCGCGAAACTGGCGCATCCGTTGCTTGTGACCGATACGGGTCTTGCACCTTGTTCATTCATGCCGGCGCGGTTACACCAGAATGTTTCGGTTCGATCGTTCCCAGGCAACTTCCTGGAACCCCCTCGACGGAGATGTTTCATCCGATGGCGAAAACCCTAGTCGACTGCGGCAATTGCGGTCCCGATTTCAATGCCATACGTCAAATGGTGACCTCACACTTTGACGCTTCGGTGTTGCAGACCCACGGTGCCGAAGACACGATTGAGTTGTTGAAGAAACGCGACGTGGATCTCGTGACCGTCAACCGAAAACTCGATCGCGACTACACGGATGGATTGGACGTGATCAAGCAAATCAAATCCGACCCCGATCTCGCCAAAGTGCCTGTCATGTTGGTGACCAACTACGATGAGCATCAGGAAGTGGCCATGAGCGAAGGTGCCGAACGCGGATTTGGAAAACTGGAAATTGGTTCGGACAAAACAATCGAACAACTGAAGCCCTACCTGGTGGACTGAGTTGGTGGACACACCTTATCGAAAAATGCTGGCGGCCAAGATTCATCGTGCGACGGTGACGGGCGCAGACGTGAACTACGAAGGCAGCCTGACCGTTCCGCCGGAATTGTTGGTTGCTGCCAAAATCCATCCGTACGAGTCTCTCCATGTTTGGAACGTGACTCGCGGCACCCGCTTGGAAACGTACGCCATTGAAGGCTTGCCGAATTCCAGCGACGTGTGTGCCAACGGCGCAGCCGCTCACCTAATTCGCCCCGGCGACCATGTGATTTTGGCTGCCTACGCGATGGTGCCCGAAGCCGAAGCCGCGACTCATCAACCTCGCTTGATCTTCGTCGACGACAACAATCAGCTGTCACACATCGGCCCCGAGATCGCTGGTCCGAACATGCGTTTGGATTCAGACGGAACCAAACTGGTCTGCTCCAACACAAAGAAGCCTGACGGACAACCGCTCGCTGAAGGTTGCTAGTGCATGTCCGGTCCGGACGCTTCGCTCGTTGCTGCGATTCGGGCGAAGGAAACTCAGCCCAATGACTGGCCTCGCCAAACTCTGATGTTGCTGGTCTCGCTGGCGATTTTTTTTGCCGTCGGCTTGATTTGGTGGGACGTGCGGCTGGTGTTGATATTGGTCAGCATTCTATTGGTGCATGAAGCTGGTCACTGCATCGCGATGATCGCGTTCGGGTATCGCAACATTCGATTGGTGTTCCTGCCAATGTTTGGCGCAGCCGTCAGTGGTCACCAGGTCCAGTTGGCGACTTGGAAAAAGGCAATCGTCTATTTTGCGGGGCCGCTGCCAGGCATCGTGATTTCGATGGGATTGCTCATGGTTGCTACGGCGGGCAACTCAGATACGAATGCTTCCGTGACCGCGGTACCGATTCTGATGATGAATAGCAGCCGACCGTGGCTGTTCGAACTCGGAGGCCTTGGCCTGCTGTTGAATTGGATGAATTTGCTGCCGCTGCTGCCGCTCGACGGTGGCAAGATTGTTCAGGCCACGTTCACTCGCCCTTCGCCATGGCGGGAAGTGACCGGGCGAGTGCTCACGGTCGCGGCGATCACCGGACTCGGGATCTTGATCGGCGAGCCGTTGCTGTTGCTGCTGGTCATTCCGCTCCTGTTCACGATTCCGCTGACCTACCGAACTTCGTGGTTATGCGGGCAGCTGAACAACCAGGAGATCGAACAGCCGAACGGCCAACAAATCCCCGAATCCGCGATCGAGACCATCGCCTCTGCCATCGACGAAACGGCTCTTCGAGCATTGTCGGCCCCACAGAAAGCCTCGCTGGTCTTGCAGCTCTACGAAACCTTGATCGCGCCTTCGCCCAGCAAATTCGCGAGGCCGGCGATCTGGTTGGTGTACATCGGATCCATCACCGCGAGCACACTCTTTGGATGGTGGATTTGGACCCTTCATCGCTGGCACGATTCCGGGGCCGTCGAGCTAGGAATGTCAGCAAACATGGTCACAGGAGGCCGATTCGACAAAGGATCTCAGGCTGCCTTGTCCGCTGTCACCGGCCTTCTCGAGTCTGGCTGGCTCACGCTTTGAATCGCAACGATTGTGCGGGTGATTTTGGACGATCCCGACCAAGGTTGGTACATACCACGGTCGATCCGCAGGGCATCAGTGAGTATCCTGGTGCGATTGAATTTCGCCACTCATGAATGCCGCCACCATGTCAGACTCGTCCAACGTTGCCCACGGACCGAAATCCGAAATTTACGAAGCGTTGACGTCGATCCGGTTGATTGATCCACACTCGCACATCAATCCGCATTCGCCCGCATCGAAGACGCTGGCTGATGTGCTCGGCTATCACTACTACACCGAACTCGCGCACTCGGCCGGGATGCCCAAGTCGCACATCGAAGACAAGGCGATCGGGCCCAAGGAATTGGTCGAACGTTTGGTGGGCGGACTGCAGGCGCTGGAAAACACCGCTCAGTACAGCTGGCTGATTGAAATCTGCCGCACGTTCTTTGGCTTTGAAGAAGACCGATTGCACCTGAACAATTGGGAAGTCCTTTATGATCGCAGCGAATCGATCATGGCATCGGCACAGTGGTCCGAAACGGTGCTCGACCAAAGCAACGTCCAAGCCGTTTTCCTGACCAACGACTTCGACGACGCTCTCGAAGGCTTTGACACCGAAACCTACATTCCATGCCTTCGAACGGACGACCTGGTATTCCATCTCGCAAAACCAGAAGTTCGCGGCCGGTTGGCTGCTTGCACCGGCATCGAACTGGACGGCAGTCTCGAAAGTCTTCGTTCGAGTTTGAAACAACGCTTTGAACACTTCGTCAGCCGCGGTGCTCGTGCCTGTGCGATTTCGATCCCACCAACATTCACGCCGACCCCCGTTGGCGATGGCCGAGCGTCGACGGCGCTCAACGCTGTCTTGCAACAAGGTATTTCCGCAGATGCATCGCATCAGGAAGCTCTGTCTCGCCGAGTGTTCTGGACGCTGGCTGAACTTTGCGACGAATTTGGTCTGCCGTTTGACTTGATGATTGGCGTCAATCGTCAGGTCTACCCCGAAGGCGTCTTCCAAGGACAAGACCTCTACGATTCGCGAGTTTCGTTGATTCAGTATCGCGAACTGTTCAACTCGTTCCCGAACGTAAAATTCCCCGTCTCGGTTCTGGCAAGCGTCACCAACCAGGAATTGGTCAGCTACGCATGGATCTTCCCCAACGTGATCACCAACGGCCACTGGTGGTACAGCAACACGCCTTCGTTCATCGCTCGCGATGCAGCTGCACGGCTCGAAGCCGTTCCGCAAACCAAACAGATCGGTTACTACAGCGACGCTTACAAACTGGAATTCATCTGGCCCAAGTTTGACATGTACCGCAAAGTCCTCAGCGGTGTGTTGGCGGACCAGTTCGTCAGCGACCGAGGATGGTCAATCGAACGGGCTGTCGAACTCGGACGCAAAGTGCTTCGCGACAACGTGGAAGAGATCTTCCCGCTTCCAAAGGGTGCGCAGGACAGTTCTTCCTCTGAAGAAGTCAGCGACGACGCGGACGCTTCATCATTTGGTGCCGAGTCGTTGGGTGTGGTCGGCGTCGCAACTGCCGTGGCGGGAGTCACCGAAGTCTTGGATTTCGACTCCTCCGAACCCGCTGCCGAAACGAACGAGCCAGTCAGCGAGACAACAACGGAAGAATCCGATTACCTCCTGATCGACGACGAACCCGCCTCGGAAACGAGCGAAGCCGATTTGGCATCCAGCGAATTGGAATCGATGGACGTTGACGCTCTTCCTGCCGAGGAAGAAGTTCAAGAACTTGGCGTCGATGATGTCGAACTGCTCGACGATTCAGAACCGAGCGACACCTCAGCCGGACTGCTGTCCGAAACAATTGACGACGAGCCGCTTGATGTTGGCAACTTGCTGGATGACGATTCGCCCAGCGAACAAATCACTCAATTGCGTGGCGAATCCTCCTTCAATCCCGACGAAGATTCCTTGCAACTGGAAGCGGATCCCAACACGGGCGAATTCACTCTGCCAACCGGAGACGATGGCGGGGACGACGAAATCACCTTGTCGCCGAGCGATGAGCCGAGCAACCAAGATCAGCCTGCGAGAACCACCGACCCAACTGCGGAAACGGTCGAAGAAATCGAAGAGTTCGACCTGGATTTCTTGAGCGACGACGACGATTCCAGCAAGGACTCTTGAACCGTCGCGATGTGTGATTCGACATTAGTGAGTGGCGAAGTTGATGTCGCTTGCATGATGGCTGAACTCACGTGAGAACGACTGCGCACGCGCTGCAGAAGCAGCAGCACAAATCGCCCAACGTGCCTCGCCACGCCGCAAACTGCTCGCACCGCTCAGTTCGAGCCCACTGACCGGCGCAAATCTCAGTTTTCTTTTCCCATTTGCCTCGTCCCGGACGGTACTTTGGACGTCGACACACGTTCAATACTGTTGATGGCAATGCCGTGGGTAACGACATTTCGAGCGACAATGTTGTCACTTGCCATGCGACGACGCAGAGTCCCGAGGGAGAAACCGTGGTGCGACGTACTCGAAGCTTGAACTTGGGAACTCACTTCATCGCAATTGTGGGAGTCGGTTTGATCGTCGCGTTCGTCGCCGATGCATCCCATGCTAAATCACCGAATCCGTCGATCGATCCAGCGACGAATGAAACCGTCGCTCAACCGCTTTCAGTCCGAATGGCAGACGGATCGTCAAAAGAGGTCCCTGACTTCCAACGACACATCACTCCACTGCTCGGTCGTTTGGGCTGCAACGGGCGAGCTTGCCATGGATCTTTTCAAGGTCGCGGCGACTTTCAACTTTCGTTGTTTGGCTATGACTTCCGTGCCGACCATGCAGCGTTGCTAGATCCCGATACTGGCCGCGTCGACACCGACGATGTTGGTGAGAGCTTGATCCTGGCCAAACCCACTGATGCCGACATGCACGAAGGCGGCAAACGCCTGGATGTCGGAAGTTGGCAGTACCACACGCTACGCAATTGGATCGCTGCCGGTGCCAGCTTTGAAACGCAAACGATCGACGCGTTGGATCGCCTTGAGATTCAACCTTCCGAAATACAGTTCCAAAATGAATCGCAATCCGTTTCGCTGACAGCCATTGCACACTGGGCCGATGGAACCCGCGAAGACGTGACCGACCTCTGTCGCTTCACGACCAATGATGACGCAATCGCTGATATCGACGAACATGGATTGGTCTCTTCTGGCGAAACGGGTGACACACACGTCGTCATCGCTTACGACCGAGCGGTGGTTCCCATCCCGGTGATTCGGCGTGTCGCGATTCAGGAATCGATTCCATCGCCCGAGCCTTCTGATCATCCGATTGATCAGCTGATCCAGGTCAAACTCGACAAGCTTGGAATCACACCGTCGAACTTGTGCGATGACTCCGACTTCATCCGTCGGGCCAGCCTGGACATCACCGGAACTCTACCGGCAGCCGCAGACGTTCGTGCCTTTTTGGCTGACACACGTCCGGACAAACGAGAACGCCTGGTCGACGAATTGCTTGACTCGCCTGGCTACGCCGCGTGGTGGGCGACTCGGCTTGCCGATTGGACCGGCAACAGCGACGTGCAACTGAACAACGCCTTGCCCGTTCGCGGTTCTGCCTCGCGGCTTTGGTACGAATGGCTGAGAGTCCGTCTCGAAGACAACTTGCCCTACGACCAAATCGTCGAAGGCATCGTGATGGCAGACAACCGAGAAGAAGACGAGTCGTATCTGCAATATTGCAAAACGATGACGGATGCTTGCCGACCTGGCAACGAATCACAATTCGCTGAGCGTTCGGGAATGCCTTTGTACTGGGCCCGCCGCAATTTCCAAAAACCCGAAGAACGAGCGATCGGATTCGCGTATTCGTTCCTGGGAATTCGGATCGAATGCGCGCAGTGCCACAAACATCCTTTTGACCAATGGTCCAAGGACGACTTCGATCAGTTTGCAAAGCTTTTCAAAAGCATCGAAGCGAGACCGAACACGGTCGCCCGAGATTCTCGTGAGCAACGCGACCAACTGATTTCTAAAATCACCGGACAAGAAAAGCTCCGCAATGGCGACCTTCGAAGAAAGATCTACAAGGCCGCGCAACAAGGCGAAACCGTTCCTTTCCCCGAGTTGGTTTACAACACCGCAGCGTATCAAGCTCAGAAAAAACGTGCCAAAGCAAGGGCCAAAAAGAACCAGAAGGCTGCACCCATCAGCATTCCCGAAGGTCTGATCCTCGGTCAGTCTGACTCGGTTGCACTGGATCGCGACCCACGAGGCGACCTGATGGCTTGGCTTCGCCAAGACGACAATCCCTACTTCGCGAAAGCGATCGTCAATCGCGTTTGGGCGAACTACTTCGGCATCGGAATCATCAACCCGACCGATGACATGAACCTAGCCAATGCCCCGAGCAACGCTGAACTACTGGACGAACTGGCGAAACGATTCATCGACAGCGGCTATGACTTGAAATGGTTGTCCCGTGAGATCACCACCAGCGACGCGTATCAGCGAAGCATGGACTCGAATGCGAGCAATCGTCATGACGACCACAACTTTGCCCGTCACGTTCCGCGGCGACTCCCCGCCGAAGTGATCCACGACGCAGTGTTGCTTGCAACTCAGTCCAGTGAAGAAGCCGATCGAATGCGAGGCGAAATGCAACAGATGGCGATTGCCAATGGCGTCACCCAAAACCGCAACAACCGAAGTTTCGCGTTGCAGGTGTTTGGTCAATCCGAACGGGAAAGCAACTGCGATTGCGACCGGAGCGATTCACCCAGCCTGCTTCAATCGATCTATTTACGAAATGACTTTGAGATGTATCGACAACTTGGGTCGAAGGACGGTTGGGTCACTCAGACGATGAAGTCTCTCGGTCTCGAATCCGGCGACGCGGGAGTCGACCCTCAAATCCAGCGTCGAGCCGAACTGTTCCAGCGTCAAACCATTGCGAAGCTCAAGCGGTTCCAACGAATGACTCCCAAACAACGTCGCACCAACCGCGATCGAATTCGCGAGGAATACGGGCGAGTCCAAGACAAATTGGAACGTTACGGCTTCGCCTCGCCGGGATTAGCCGCGTTGTTGGATGATCCCGATGCGTGGGAACTGGAGCGGATCGAATCCGACAAAGACAACGCCCCAGAAACCTCGATGGATCAAGTCGTCGATGACGCATACCTTCGAACTCTCTCACGCTACCCCGACGATGGCGAACGCGAAACATCGCTTCAGTTCATCGCTGAATCCAAGTCGCCACAATCGGGTCTCGAATCGCTGATGTGGGCCTTGGTCAATACCAAAGAATTCATCATCACGCACTGATCAATCCATCGTTCGTCCGAAACGTTGACAATCGAAACGTCACTCCCATCAAACATTCCACTGGGCAATTCCAAATGAAACTTCATCGAACTTGCGATGGTATCGTTCGTCGCGATTTTCTTCGTGCGGGGACGCTGGGATTGGGTGCGGTCGCGTTGCCGGGCATGTCTTTGCCAACATTGCTGCGAGCGGAGGAAGCCGGGCGAGTCCTTCCCGGCGGTGCCAAACGTGCCATCTTCATCGAACTCAACGGTGGACCATCGCACATCGACACGTTTGATCCAAAACCTGATGCAAGCGATGGAGTACGCGGTCAGTTCAAGCCCATTCGAACGAACGTTCCCGGCATTCAAATCAGCGAACACCTGCCGAAACTGGCACAGGTCGCAGACAAATTCGCGATTCTTCGAGGCGTCAGCCACACACTCGCAGCGCATCAACTGGGGCGTGAGTACATCAATTGCGGCACCCGTCCGATCCCTTCGTTGGAATACCCCAGCTATGGCGCGGTGATGACTCGTGAACGTCCGGGCGATCACAACATCCCAAACCACGTTGCGATCCCCAAAGCATCTCACGGCGCGGGATTCCTTGGTATTCAGCATGCCGCACTGGAGACAAAGGCTACCCCGGCGCCCAACAAACCATTTTCAGTGCGAGGAATCGCGTTGCCGGGCAATGTTTCCATTGACGAAGTCACCCGGCGGCAAAGCCTTCTGAAGAAGCTCGATCGTCGATTCGCTGCCCTTGAGAACGACGAGTCGCTACTACAGGGACTGGACCGCTTTGGTGAACAAGCCTACGCAATGATCACATCGTCACGTGCTCGCGAGGCCTTCGACATTTCACGCGAACCGGAAAGCATGCAAAAGCAGTTTAGCGAAGACCCGTTCAGCCAAAGCTGCTTGCTCGCCCTTCGATTGGTCGAATCGGATGTTCGCTTCGTGTCACTTCAGCTCGGAGGCTGGGACACTCACCAAGACAACTTCACGAAGTTGAAGGAACAACAACTGCCCAAGCTGGACTCTGGGCTCAGTGGACTTCTGATCGGGTTGGAACAGCGTGGTCTCCTGGAATCCACCGCAGTGTTTGTTACTGGCGAATTTGGACGCACTCCCAAAATCAACGACCGGAGCGCGGAGGGTGGTCGCGATCACTACCCACGCTGCATGTTCATGTTGATGGCGGGCGGCAACGTTCGTGGAGGACAAGTGATCGGGGAAAGCGATGACACCGCCGCGGGACCGCGGCACGAAGCAATCACGCCCGACGACGTCGCGGCCAGTTTCTATCAGAACCTCGGCATCGATCCCGCCATGGAATTCGACAGCGAGACAGGTCGTCCCATCACGTTGGTTCGCGATGGCAAACCGATCAACGCGTTATTCAGTTGAGAACACGTCTTTCACTGCACGAACGGGTTGACCTGCACGCTGTTTTGATTCGCTTTTCGCGAATTGTGCTCATACGTTGAATCAGCCGACTGATCTGCACTCAACTTAGGCTGCGAGCCAACTTCATCGATCACACCATTTGGCGTGTTGGGTGCACTGACATCGGTGACTAATTCTTCGCTTTCGAAGAATGCATTGTCAAGTTGTTTCGGCAACGCCGCCCACATGTCTTCTTCATCGCCAACTGATTCGACATTCGCATTCATGTGAGGCTCCAATGATTGAGCCATCTTCGCAAGTTCACCCATGTCGAAGAATACACACGATGAGGCCACCAGCACGACGACGGTCAGCGCCATTCCGAGTCCGCCGATCATCATGAAGGCAAGGTAGGCAACTCCTGAGGAGATCGGTCCGCTTTGCGTCATCACCGAGACCGTCAGCACCGCTGAGCCAAACGAAAGAATGAACGCCAAGACAGGTGAAAGCGAATCGGCGAATAGTGCACAGCCAACCGAAGCCAAGCCACTAGAGAATCCAGCCGCGATCGACACGCAGAAAGACCACCCGAATCCATGCTGGCCACAACCGGCCAGCGATAGACTCCACTTCATCGCGAAGCCGTAGACGACGATGACAGCCAAGCAGAAGACCGCTGCTAGGATAGCAATCGGGACCACGGGCAATGAACTGAGATCGATGGAATTCGGATCCATGGGAAGCGACCAAATGGTTTGGGAAGACCGGTGCAGAGGTTTCTTCAACCCTAGGTCGCCCCTCCAAACTTGATCGATTCTGGCCAGCGTTGTCGCATCAATTCAGTGCTGGTAGCGATCGGTCGATTTCGACAATCGCTTCAACCCGTACAACCATCGCTGATTCTCGCCGTCACTGAGACGTCGGGGGAACGCTCGCAAGCCGGATCAACGACGTGGCAACCAACCCGCAACAGACGCTTTCGATCGAAGATCCATCTCAGCGTCGCAACGAACATCTCGTTCGCCTTGCTTCATACGGACGAACACAACCACTTTTTCACCAGCAGGTTGCTTGTCCTTCCACCGAATCGGAATTCGCAAAGATTCCCGTGGCAGATCAACCGCTGACATCTGTTGCAGACGGACCAATTGATCCGGACCAAAATCCCAGCGTCCAAGCTTGGCTTCATCACCGGTCTTGGATGCATCCAAAACAACAATGCTCAAGAAGCTCTTCTCAAATGATTCGGGAATTGGTTTCGGTTGCGGCTTCTCCGAAGACGCAAGTTTGGTCACCGGATTGAGGGAATCACCCATCAACGCGATGGCATGCCCATATTGATCCATCGAATCAACGACGACGTCAATTCCTTCTGTCGGAGGATAATCTGGATTGGTCGGTGGCGCCTGGTTCGATGCAGTGTCACTGGCAAAACGTGGCAGCGAATTTTTGTCGTTGACCGAAAGCTTCGCGGTATAGAGCTCAATCCTTTCCGGTGCGCCATTGACCTTGCCGAGGCCTCCGAGCATCCCTAGACCGGCCGGCAAATCGATCTGTCCAGGCGGACTGTCCGGACGTCCCGATGGAGAACTGGGCGGCACCGGATCACCCGGAACGACCGGGTCAAATTTCAGATCATTTGTTCCCGGCGGAACGGGTTGCGTTGGTGCGGGTAACAACGATCCCGGATCGGAATCGGGAATGAATGGTTCTCCTGGATCGATCATGGAATCGAGGTCCATACCGTTTCCGAAATCAAACGGAATGTCCGTTTGGTCTTTCTTACCGGGCGGGACGTCTTCCGCATCAGGTGAGACGTCCAAGTCTGCGGGCGACGGATCGCTTGGATCGATCAAAGGCTGATCTCGCGGCGCGAACTTGTCTGGCACGCCCGGATCAATGAATTCAGGACCTTCTAAATCGGCCCCCATATCGAAGTCGTCACCAGCGTCGTCATTCGAAGAATCTGGCTCGGGATCCACGACTGGATCTGGTGGTCGCTTTGAATCCGTGACGCTCGGTTTGGAGAGGCCTTGGGTCAGGTTCGGATTACGACGCGACGCGGGCGGAGGATTGGTCCCTGCGGATGCTGCAGCCGCCTTGGCCCGACGCAATTTCTCGATCAGCACACGGTTTTCGTAGTCGGCTTCGTAGAGCTGATCTTCTAGCAAACGAATTTCTCGAGCCATTTTCTGGCTGTAGACTTCTCGCTTGGCTCGTCCACGACATCCGATCGTCGAAAACACGAGCGTACAAGCCGCTAGCAATAGAACAACGCGACTTGGGGCAATATCACAAAACCGGTTGGAACTTCCATCGATTGCGGTCGGTTCAACCTTGCCAAAACCATCGTTTTCGTCGGAAATGCGCGCACTCGAGCGTACCGAACCCCTGGGGTTGGGCGAAGCGTTCACAGAGATGGCAGACCGTTGAAACAACGGGAATTTCCTGAAACCAGAGACGAATGATTTTTAGACTCAAGTTTCAGTTATCAAATGCCGACCCCGGGTGTCAACGGAAACTCCGGATACCCACAGCCAAGATTGTCAGCAGATGCCGGTTTGGACCAGCACGAACCCAACAAAAATCGCCGCGACTCGAAAGCATCGAATCGCGGCGAATTGGATTTGCATCGTCGATCAGTTGATGATCAGTCGATCAAGATCGAGCTGAACTACAAAGCGACACCCGGCATCGCGATGCCGTCAGGTCGCTCCACTTCTGCATCATGCGACAGAATTCGCGATTTGCCAACGAAATAGCTGTGATTTTGCTCCACCACCAAATTGTAGGTTTTGTCGGCGGAAGCTGAAGTGAGCGAATCGACAACTGCCACTCCTTTTGCACCATGCAGTGCATCACCTGGAACCAGCTGCTCCGTCGTCGTCCAGCCGCGTCCGACCACCCAAAAAGGGTGACCTTTGGACGCGACAATCTCGTCACTACCAAGCTGGATTTTTGTCAGTGGCTCGGGTTCACGGACGGTTTGTCGCAAAACGCTTTGGTAACTCAGCGTGCCAGTCTGAACGTCGCAGCTCAACACTTGATCGCCCAATCGCAGGTTCTCGACAGGTCGCATTCCGCGATCGGTCCAAACGAGCGTTCCCGCCACCAAGCAATCCGCTGCCGGACGCACATAGACGCCAATCTTGGCGCGTGGAACAGCAGCGGCACGCTTCTGAGGCAAAGTCATTGGCTGGCTACTAGATGGCTCGCTGGCAATTTGCCTATCACCGCTGCCGGATGAAGTTTGCAATGCTCGACGCGGAGTCGAGCCAATTGGTGCAAGATTTCCGACCTGACGATAGGCCATATTTCGAACCAATCTACGTTCCTCAGGCGGCAATCCTGTGTCGCCGTACCCACGATATGCGTACCACCAATCTCGCATCCCTTCCGCAGATTGATCGCCGTCGTAGTCCGAATCGAGCTGCTGAATCACAGCAGCCGTTCGAGCTTGCAGCCAACGACTTCGAGCATTGAACTCCTCCGCTTCGGAACGAACAACACTTGCATCGCGAGCACTTTCGGCTTGCAAACTTTCGATTGCGTCTCGACCAGCAATCACCCCGGTCGCCCGAATCGCTGGCCTAACAGCAACGACCTGAGTGACCGAATCAAGCACTTTCACACCCTCGACATCTTCACGGCGATATTGCCGCACAACTTGAAACGAACCATCACCCTCATTGAAGATCAAACCGTGTGTTGACTCAATCGTTCCTTGACACCAATCCAACATGGTCGGCACGAAAAGCATCGGGTCGGTGGTTTTCAACGACTCCGTCGCCAGATCACGCAAGCCTCTGCGCTGATCGAAGACTGCCAAGCGTGCCAACGAGACTGCTGCTTGTTTTTCGTTTCGCTGCTTCAGCCATTCCACAGCAGCGATTGAGAATTCATCCGGACCATTGAAGGCTTGCTGCGCGACCGGAACGATCGCGTCGGGGGTGTCGATGCGTCCAAGCTGTTTGTTTGCTTTGAGCTGCGCAGCGGCATCCTCTGACCCGAACGCTTCGGCAATGGAACGAATTTTCGGCGAGTGAACTCGAAGATTTCTTTGAGTGTCCGACAATTCTTTTTGTTGCTGGGCCGCTTCCTCCGCCGCAACCCAAGTATCACCAACACGAACGTTTCCGAGGTAACGATTCGCCGCAGCATGGTTCCGTTGCAATTCAACCACGCGAAACGCATGAGCGCGGGACCGACCGGGCATGTGTTCGGCGCGACACCACCTCGATAGCTGCCAGTGATCAGCCGCCGTGTCTTCGGAAGAGTCTCGTCGCTTTTCGTATTCAGCGATCCGATTGGACCTCGCGTCATCTTCGATCGATTCTTCGATCGACACCCACTCTCCATTGGTGTTTTTTAGCCGACCCTTCAAAGCGTTGGCCAACGACTGGGCGTTCGAATTCGCAGGTGGGTTCTCGAGCAATTGATTTCGCAGGGTGGCATCTCCAACCGAAGACGCATCGACCAGTTGCTCCGACCATTCCGCGTCTGCTGCGACCGCCTGGGATTCAATCCCGGCAACGCCAACACAGATCACGCCGACCAATAGGAATCCCATCGAGTAGCGAAAGCCAAACCTTGTTTCAAATCTCGTCGCCTTCATTTTCAACTCCATTGACATCAGAGGCCAGAAAAGGGGAGGTGGATGTAGGAACGCTGCACAAGTGGATGGTTGCCAGGCAATCCCCCCGCAGCATCCTTCAAGGGTACAGAATTCACCCATGTGGGGAAAGCAAATTCCGACTTCCGTAGAATCTCGCTGGAACGTCCCCAAGCTTCCAGAAATGGAACCCGTCCAAGCTCCATCCAAAGCTCATCCGCTAATAATTCGCTTGATTCCCGTGTCCCAGGCAATCGATGCATCACCAGGTTCTCAATTCCTGCCGCATGCAGACGGCTAGCTTGTGTGAATAAATGTTCTTGGATTTCAGGTCGAAGAACACGCGACACCTTCCCAAACGTAGGAGACTTCGAACTGAGATCGACCCAATTTTTCATGCCAGTCTTCCCTGCCCGCATATGACGTTGATCCGCAGGCAACACTCGTCGAGGCGCCGCTCCATCTTCTATAGAGGAAAGCGGCGTGGCTGAATCGGGCCGCACCAACAAATTCCGACTAACATCGCCCCACCACATGGAGTCGCCCCAAGTGCCTGCTTGCCCAGCAGTCAATGTCGTGGGAACTTCCTCGGACAGGGAAGTGGAACTCCTTGAAGGATCCGCATTCCACAAGACCACGGGATTCGATTCTTCTGGGGAATCGGCCGGAGATGGAGTCGTCGCCATCGCGACGGCGGTACCGAGCGTGTGAGCGTAGGCGACCGCGTATTCGTCTTCCCAACGTTCGGATTTGTTGTCGGCGTCGTGACGGATCACGAGTTGCTCAAACGGCAATTGCCATAAGAAGCCATCTGGAACAACGATGATGCTGCGAATCTCCGGATGATCAATGCCGCACAATGGCGGGAACAAACGCTGAGCAAGTTCGAGTTCCAGTTGCTGGGCACTCAATCGCGATCTTTGATCTAAAATCTCATCCACTGTTGTTGGCAAACGTAAAATGGTTGCCAACCAAAGCTCACATTGTTGACGAAGTTCGCCACCATCTCGTACCCGCCAGTGGCTAGCTTGGTTGCCATGCACCAAAACACCTGTCACATCGTCTCCGTCAACATGGAAAGAAACGATCGCAACTTCATCGGGAAGTTTGCTCCAATCAGGTCGTTCATCTCGCAGTATGACCGGGGGTGGTTCCACGCGGCGCAAAGGCGGCTGTCTTAATGCGAGCAAGTTCAGCTGTGCTTGGAATCGTTCGTGCAGAATCGCGGCGTCGAAACCAAGGACCTTGGGATTGATCAACATTGATGGCTCGAGTGCTTGCAATGCTTCTTGCAAATCCTCCTGATGCGGCAAGAAGTCTTCGAGTAACCGCCCCTCTCCCCGCAAGACTTGACGCAGGACGCAACGCAAGTCCGTTGCTAGGGGCAATTCATTGAAAACACTCCGTGCTTGAACCGATTGATGTTCATCCATACGAAGGGCAATCCGCTCTTCTTCGCCCGCCTCGACCGCAAGCTCAACCCCCAACCCAGTCCAAGTTCCACGGTCCAATTCAAAGCAGAATTGATCAAACTCGCTCAGGTCTTCTCCAGCGGTTGATTCACGCCAGTGCGATTGATAGCGTCGGCTTCGGGTTGCAGCCATTGTTTGCTCTCGAACGTCATCGCGAATTCGCGAAAATCGATAGGCAATGGGATGTGTGATGGAACGTTGGCCGACGCCTTGGTCATTTGACTGAACGCCGCGAGCAAAGTCCCTGCATTGCCCTAACAATTCATTCCAACGTAAGTTTCGCCTCCCGATCTCTTCGAACGTCTGGAAGTTGACCGCTTCATCTCCTTCTGGATCCAGCCGAGCAATGGCGATCGACTGTGATGCATCGATCTGCAACTGCAACCACCGAGCAAAGGCAGCGGAACGAGGCAAATCCAAACGACGTGATTGGCGATAGCGATCCGCCAAGGTCAAGTGACGGCGAGTGTCGCCGGGACGGCCCGACAACAACGCAGCTCTCGCAGCTAACACACGCAATTGATAGGCAATGAAAGGAGCATCTGTGCGAAAGAACTCAGATCGAGCCACCAAACGATGTTCCACCTGAGTTGCTAATTCGCCAATATCGTCCCAACGGGCCAGCTCATCCAAACTCAAGCTAAAACAATCAACGGCCAGTTGAAACTGAGCCAATGCGAAAGCAATCTCAGAAGTCGAGATCGCGGTCTCGATGAAAGCGTTTAAATCTTGAGTTGACGGCAACACGACTGCGGGTTGACCTTCGCGTGACGGGACCACTCCTCGAGCAATTTGCCGATTGCGCCACCAACGATTCCTGAGCGATCGCATCCGAGTTAAACGTGAGATCGGCGTCAGTGCATGAACCCCACCGGAGATTTCATCCAACGGATCGACCAGTTGGGTCTCGGAGTCATCACCGGCATGATAACGCAGTGCCACACGTGATGCCGCAACCAATGTTCCTGCAGCATGAAATCGTTCTTCGGTGCCAAGGACACCTGGAGGTACCGTCGCGGCAAGCAGTTGTTCCCCGACGCGGTCCTGCAGCACTGCCGTGCGACCTCGCAACCATCGCAGTCGGTAAGAAGAAAGAGCAAGCTGCCGAAGCGTTTCCGCAACATCCAATCCACGAAGTTGATCGAATTCGTCAGGCACGTCAGGTGAAACTTCCCAATGATCGGCAGGAACCCCAGCCATCAAGTATCGCCGTACCCAGAGCAATGGCACGTTGCGAGCCGAAGGCCATAGGTCCAACTCCGTTCGGACGAGTTGAATTCGAGGCACCAACGAATTAGGGCGGTCGGTCGATGGAACCATTTCGAGAATGCGCTCAGACGCGGGCTCTCTCGTTGGCGACGTCAAAGCTCCCCACTGAATTCCGGAAAGAAACCGTGGGTTTGCAACGATGATTTGCAATGCAAACTCATAGTGCTCAGCTGCGGTAGTGAAGTCCCCAGCTTGCAGATGACACTCTCCGAGCAGGGTTCGAATTGATACGCGACCGAGCAAGTGACGCGCTGTGCTCGAGGCGGCCGCCTCGCGTTCGAGCTGGTTCAAAATGGCAATCGCCCGAGTCAATTCACCTTGAAAGTAGGCTTGCCGCGCGACGAGGTACGCCAGGGGCGGGGCGACATCCAGGTACGCGAGATTCGGGTGTGGTTGTTGTCCATTTCCGCCCAAACGATTCGCTAAACCACCGGCCTCCAGGGCTGCCCGAGCCGCATCCTGGCCCTCTTGTTGAGCCGAAGCTTTGGTCGCGACCGACGAACTCAAAACAATCGCAAATCCGCACAAACACGGGATGAGCCAACTTCGAATCAACACGCCTGTTTCCTCGTTCGAAGGATTGAAATTCAGTTTGACCGCGATCGATCTGGCCGAATCGCTCAGTCGCCGACGCCTAGATCTTCGTCCAGTGCGTCCAAGATCAACTTCAACTCCGCTTCCTCGTGCTCGTGAAACTGCTTCACGAACGAGTCATACCGGACCAGTACTTTCTCTTGAGCGGTGGTGACCTCGGGAGTCACCCCTTCAATGGGCGTGTCTCCGGTGCACGCGTGCGCAGCCGCTTCCGCCAAGTGTCGCGAATCCTCGAATAAAACACCGTGTTGACCTCGCAAATTTTCCGCCGCGATGGACATTTCGGGGTCCGCGTCCAGTGCTTGATCAAAGTACCCGTAGGCTTCTTCCAAGCCAAAATGCAGAGCCAATTGGTCATTCAAATCACCAAAAAGCTGAATCAATTCGGGCCAATGATTGGCCGCTGCTTCCCGCGGTTGAGTCAGCACAGACAAACGATCCATCAATATTTTCAGATCGCGATTGTCATTCTTAATGTCCTGCATAAACGCCGCGTTGACGCTCAAACGGCGTGGATTGTTCGCTTGTTCGGCCATGATGCTACCTTCCATTGCAGTGAATTGACTCGTTTCATTGTAGCCTTCCCGCGAATCCCACTGGGAAGCTTCCCGCGATGAATCCGCCTGGATCAACAAAATGATTTTCGACCTTGACTGATTTTCGCGGATGGGAACAATTTGCCTTCGTGGTCGAGACGAATTGTTTCGGTCGCGAAAATCTTGGGAAAGGAGTTCTCAAGAAGTGTGCTTCCCAGGAATTGGGTTCGCGTGAAACTGGATTCGCGTGAACAACGAAGCACCACGACGATCCATTCACGTCAGCAAGGAGGCGACGAGATGCGTCACGCAATCGATCAATGGTTGAGCCAAACCAAACCGGGTGGAACTTTCCGGTCTTCTTTCGGCTCCTCGACCCTTCCGCCACACGCAGCAGTGAAGTGGAACGACCCGGCCGGCACCAGCGTTCAAACGTTGCGCCGCGTTGACCAATCCACTGCCTCCGAGCAGCTTCAATCGCGAACGGCCAAGTTGGCCAGTGCGAAGAAAACGAGCACACCCAGCCCTTCGGAAACGAAACGCGATGCGTCGACAGCACACTTGTCCGGGTTGCTGAACAAAGTGCGTTTCTTCTCCGGTTCCGACATCGAATTCATCTCGATCGCGAAATCGGCAGAGACTTGTGAACCCGGTCAATTGGTCGTCTATCGCTTGGGCGACGATTGTCCAGTTGAACTGATCTCACAAGCACTCGCCCGCGGTGCGGCTGGAATTTTGACCGAGCAAATTTTGCCGGCACCAGTTCCGCAAGCCATCGTGGCCGACACCGATCGGGCCCTCGCGGAAATCCGGTCCAAGCAAACCGATCGCCCCGACCAAAAACTGATCACAATCGGCGTCGTTGGGTCCGCAGGAAAGACCGTCACTGCTTTCCTCACCGCGTCGGTTCTTCGCGACATTCCCTGCCGAGTCGCCTATCAAACCGACCTCGGCTCAAGCGATTCCGTGGTTACCGAAGCCGGCACGGCCAAGGTCACCAATGGTGCTTCGCTGATCGATGCCTTGTCCGACGCGGTCGATGCGGGCGCGGCTGTTAGCATCACTGAAATGGATTCAGCTCAACTTCGTCTGGGATCCTACGACCAAGTCGAACTCGACATCGTGGTGGTCACCGGGAGCGACGCTGGCGGCAACGACTTTGGTCCTTCGCCCATCGAGTGTGCCTTCGAATTGGTGGGGCAGGGCGGTGTTCTGATCATCCCCGAGTCGGACCAACGCATCCTTGCAACCGCTCACACCGCGGCGCAATCACAGAACATCGAACTGGTTACCTACGGCGTCGACAATGCAGCCGACGTTTCGATCCGTACGATCTCGCACGAAGACGGCACTTTGACCGCCATGTTGCGACATGAGTCGCGTGCCGCCGTGATGGAATCGTTCCTCGGTCGTGGACACTTCGCACAATGCTTGGCCGCCGCTGCGGCGGTTGGCGTTGTGACGGAAAATCCATTGCCACAAATCGCGGAATCGCTTTGCAAACTTCGCGAATTGCCCGGCCGCTTCGAATCCATCACGACTGGCGACTGGGAAACCGACCAAAACAATCCATCGGTCCGCCTGGACATCGGCGGATCGCCTGAACGCGTCAAGTTTGCCCTGCAATCGGCTCGCAAAGAGCTCCTGCAAACTCCCGCAAGTTCCATCCCGATGACTTTGTCCATCAAGGGTTCCTCGGAATCGAGCAACCCGAGACGCCCGAAGCTTTGGTGCGTCTTATCCGTCAGCGAGAACGAAGATGCCGAAACGCTGATGCAATACGGTCGACTGTTGGAAACAATGCCCGATCATTGCGTTTTGACTTGTGCCGACAAAGACAAAGCCAACTTTTTGTCGATGAGTCATGGTGTTTTGGATGGGATCCAGGACGTTGCCGCCATGCGATTGGTCGCAGACTCGAGCCGCGCGATTCAGTGGGCTCACGGGGAAGCCAACAAAGACGACATGGTCTTGGTCATCGGTGGAATTGACCGCAGCCATCCAGACTCGGAACGACGATCGCTTGATGCAGTCACGCAGGTCATCGCGGCCTGTGCCGAAAATCGCCAACAAGCTCGTCAAGCCAATTCGCACCCATCGATTTTGCAAGGATCTCACCCTGATCCGTCGGCCAATCTAGACTTGACCGCCCAGAACACTGAATCCGACAAACCAAACTTGAAACTGTTTGACGGAAACTGATCCTTCGCTCTCGAGAATCTCATGACCACTTGGTGGAAACGAATTCAATCCAAGTGGGATGGGTGGTCCGGCGACCGCGAGATGGAGCAATCCATTCGTCGGCACCTGAGTCAAAATGGGTACTTCGGCACGACTGCGACGTTGAGCGGCGTGCGTCTGGTCGCGGTTCAGCGCCCCGGCTGGCAACAAGTGTTCCGGTTTGAGGTTCGAGCACGCGTCGATTTTCGAACGCCCGATGACGAACCGGATCCCGAGCCGGTCTATCACGACCTGTACGGTTTGGTGCACGAAGACTTTCGCGAAAACCGTAGCCAGGTGCGAGTGTTTGAGTCGCAGGAACAACGCGGCGAACTGTTTCGCGATTGGAGTGACGGGTTGATCTGTTTGCGGGGTGCGAAAGGACTGCTAAGTTGATTCGAAAGCGATTCATGTTCGCTTTCCCTCCTTTGCTGTCCACGCACCTTCCATCGCAGACTCGATAGCCGCCATGTTTGATCCCCGCGATTCTTCGGTTTTGAACTCGCTTTCGACAACGTTCGTTCCATGCCGGCTAATTCTTGGAGTCGCACTTCTGGTCGGTGGAAACGCGACAGCGATTGCCCAAGATGAATCGGACCTGCTCACCAACGTTCGCAAACTAACGTTCGAAGGTCGACGCGCTGGTGAAGGCTACTTCAGTGCAGATGGAACTCGGATGGTGTTCCAAAGCGAACGCGATCCATCCAACCCGTTCTATCAAATTTATGTTTCCGATTTAGAAACCGGCGACATTCAACGTGTCTCGCCCGGATTTGGAAAAACAACTTGCGGCTGGATTCATCCGAATGGTGAGAAAGTATTGTTCGCCAGCACGCATGCCGATCCTGAATCGAAACGTTTGCAGCAAGAAGAACTCGACTTCCGTGCCTCCGGCGATTCGCGTCGTTATTCGTGGGACTACGACCCAAACTACGAACTGTATGCCGCTGACCTGAGTCAAATCGAAGCAGGCACGACGAAGGGACTGACCCCGCTGACCGATGCCGAGGGCTACGACGCGGAAGCCAGCTACAGTCCCGACGGAACCCTGATCGTTTTTGCTTCCAACCGAGCCGCTTACTCACGCGAATTGACCGAACGGGAACGCGAGCAGTTCGAGCGTGACCCCGCGTTCATGAACGACCTCTACATCATGGATGCGGATGGATCGAATGTGAAACGACTGACCAGCGAACCGGGTTACGACGGCGGACCGTTCTTTTCTCCCGATGGCCAACGCATTTGCTGGAGACGCTTCGCCCCGAATGGAGCGACCGCGGAAATCTTCACCATGAAGATCGATGGATCCGACGTTCGGCGATTGACGGAGATCGACGCGATGAGCTGGGCACCGTTCTATCACCCCAGCGGCGAATTTCTGGTTTTCACCACCAACAAACACGGATTCGCAAACTTTGAACTTTACTTGGTCCGGGCCGATGGCGAAGGCGAACCTGTTCGTCTGACCACCACAGAAGGCTTCGATGGCCTGCCCGTTTTCCTCCCCAACGGCGAGCAACTGTCCTGGACAACCACGCGTGTCGTGGACAGCAACGGTGACGTCGTGATGGAAGACGGCGAGCCCAAGAAAAGCACTTCGCAGATCTATTTGGCGGACTTCGATGTCGAGACCGCTCGTCAACGACTTGGCTTGACGGAACCGGCCGACGACAGCCAAACGGACGAGGACGCGTCGCTGGCACGATCCAACGTGGCAGCCACTGCACCGGAGTTTCGCCCGAGCGATGTCATGCGTCACGTTGACTACCTGACTCGGCCGGAACTCGGCGGACGGTTGACGGGAACGCCTGGTGAAAAACGAGCCACCGCGTACGTGGCGGCTTACCTGGAGAGCCTAGGCTTCGTTCCCGCAGGTCAGGACGGAACGTTTTTCCATGACTTCGAATACCCTGCTGGTTCATCTCTAGGACCTGCAAACGGGCTGACGATTACCACGTCATCGCCCGGTGGCAATTCGGCAACGATTGATGCTGAGCTGACCGAGTCTTGGACTCCGCTTTCTTTCTCGCAGACCGGAGGCATCGAATCCGGCGAAGTCGTTTTCGCAGGCTACGGTCTGCAGGTCCCGGGAGACGAAGAGAACGATGAATACGACAGCTACGTTCACCTCAACGTCGCTGATAGCTGGGTTCTGGTACTGCGAGATCTGCCCCAAAACATCTCTGCTGAGCAACGCCAGCGAATGGCACGCTACGGCGATCCACGTCGCAAAGCCACCATCGCTCGCGACCTGGGAGCTCGCGGGATCATCTTCGTCGCTGGTCCCAACAGCCAAGTCAAACGAGACGTGATTCGCTTTGACGCCAACGCCTCCCAGGCACAAGTCAGCTTGGCCGCGATTTCCATCGACAACGAAGTTGCATCGAAACTGGTTCGTGCCGGTGGACATGATTTGAAGGAACTGCAAACGCAACTCGACGACGGCGAGATGGCGATGGGAATTCCCATGTCCGGCATCACCGTGAAGGCGTCGATCGAAATCAATCGCCGCACTGGTAAAGGTCGTAACGTCGTCGCGAGACTTCCGGCTGACTCAACCGCTGATGTCACCGACAAGGTTCAATTCCCGGTTGCAATGGTGGGGGCTCACATCGATCACCTGGGACGTGGCGGAGGCAGCAACTCACTGGCCCGATCGGACGAGGAGAACCAAGTTCACGTCGGAGCCGATGACAACGCCAGCGGAGTCGCAGCGATGTTGGAAATTGCTCAGTACCTGGTCGACCAAAGAAACTCCGGACGATTGAAGATGAAACGGGACCTGATGGTTGCCGCGTGGAGCGGTGAAGAACTCGGTCTATTCGGTTCACAAGCCTACGTCGACGACTTTAAAAAACTGTATCCCGATGCTCCGATCCAAGAACCATCGGAAGACGACATTGCGATCGCTCACGCTCATGGCATGACTCCTGATGCGGCATCTCTTGGTGACGCGGTTGCGGTTTATCTGAATCTCGACATGGTCGGTCGTTTGCGTGAAAAACTAGTCGTGCAGGGCATCGGTTCATCTCCTGGTTTCGAAGGCGAAGTCCAGCGTCGCAACGTGCCCGTCGGTGTCGCATTGCAACTTGATCGCACCAGCACGCGATTGCCAACGGATGCGTCCGCATTCGTGGCTCGCAAGGTTCCGATCTTGTCTGGATTCACCGGAGCTCACGAGGACTACCACACCCCTCGTGATACACCCGACAAGCTGAACTACGACGGCAACGCCGACATCGCGAATTTGTTTGGCCTGCTGACTCGCGGATTCTTGATGTCGGACGAGGTGCCTGAATTCAAGCTGGATGAAGGCCAATCGACCGAGGAGGTGCCGCGAGCCCGTTTGACCGCTTACCTTGGCACCATTCCTGATTACGCCGCGGGTGAGGTCAAAGGTTTGAAACTGAGTGGGGTTGCGTCCGGGGGCCCGGCAGAGACCGCTGGGGTTCGCGGCGGGGACGTGATTGTGAAGTTGGCCTCTCAAAAGATCGAAGACATCTACGACTATACTTATGCAATCGAAGCGCTGAAGATCGGCGAAGCGGTTGAGATCATCGTCAATCGTGAGGGCAAGGACGTCACGCTATCCATCACCCCCGGGTCACGAGATTGATTGCATCGAAACAGACCGCCTCGCGATGGCAATGCCAACTCTGCATTGCCGGTCTGATTCTGCATCTCGGCTGCAACCTTCCGACATTGATCGCACAAGATCCGACTCGTGCGGACTCGGCGGCGGGAATGATCGACGAAGACACATTGGTCTCCGAACCAATCGCAATGTCTTCTCTTCCCGTCCCGGATGAGGAAGTCGCTGGATTACTCGAGACCGGGCAGGTCGAATTCTTCTCCGGTGGCCCGCGCCCATCCGTCGCTTTGGGCCTTCAATCAACGGGATTCATCAACCGGAGGTTTGATGCCGAGACTCGATTCAATCTTTCTTATCGCTTTGTCAGTCGGTGTCGATGGTGGTGGAACGAAGACGGAATCGTCGTCCGGGTCCGTTATCCCGAGCTGGAACTCAAAGTCGACCACAAGGTCTGGTTTCGCCGTCGTCCCGATGACCTCAGCCAATTTTGGGATCTTCAATTGGTTCAGCACGAGATGGATCACATCCGTCTCTCAACCGATCCTCGAGTGCTGAATCGGTTTGAGACTGCAGTGCGAGGGAAAGAGAGTTTACGGTTCCGTTTGTCGGAAATGCGATCTGTTCTTGGGGAAGGCGCTGTGCCAGAGCACATTGATGGGCAAAGTCGAAACGCTCGCTCAGGTCGAAACGGCCGGTCATCGGGCCTGTCTCAGGATCAAGTTCGAAAGCTGATCAATCAACGCGTTCGCGCCCACTTCGACCAAACCGTCGAGCTGGTTGAGATTCGCTACCGAGAACTGGATCGACAAACCGCACACGGGTCGTTTCCCGTCCCCAGTGACGGACCTCTTCGACAGTGGCTCGATCGTTCATCGAGCGAACCAACGGACGAAGCTGCTTCTGATTTGCCGGAAGGCTGAAACTAGCCGCGATTCGGTTCAGCGATCCACGCTTCTTCGCGGGTGAAAGTCGACATTGCGCTGAAACGCTTGAAATTGGATTGCCTGACAATCCCTCGGCGGATCGCATCTTGGGACACATCGTTCGGCGTGGTAAGTTGCCAGCTTCACTCGCTCACTCGGCAGCCAAGCTGTCCGCACGCCTCCATTTATTGCGACTGTTTATGTCCATCGACACTTACTCGATATGCCCTTGCGGTAGCGGCAAGAAGATCAAGTTTTGCAAATGCAAGGATTCCGTCCACGAACTGGATCGTGTGCTGAAGATGATCGATGGGGGCCAACTCGTCCCCGCTTTGGACCGATTGAGCACAATCCTTGAAGAGCACCCCGACGCTGCGTGGGCGCTCGCGATTCGCGGTCGTTTGTTCATGGATTTGCGTGAATACACGTCGTTGGAAGAAAACGCAGATCGATTCCGTCGCCTGCAACCGTCCAACCCATTGGCGCTCACGCAAAGCGCCGCGGCAGCCCTTTTCCGTCAGGATTTGTCGGCCGCGACCGAGTTGATGTTGGAAGCATTGACCGAAAGTGGTCAGACCGTCGATTCGTTCGTTCTGGACGTCGCTTCGCTGCTGGCATACGCATTGGCGGGCAATGGCATTTTGCTCACCTCGCGTGTGTACGCCACCTTGGCTCTGGTCTCGACGGGCTACGAAGACAGCCGGATGGCCGCAAATGTGCTGCAACAGATCAATGGCGATCCATCGGTCAATCAATTGGCAAAAGCCGTCCCAAATCTCATTCCGCCGCCGGAAAACGCCGATTGGGTCGAACGATACGACGAAGCCGCCTTGTTGCTTTCCAACAACAAAGTGGCACTCGCCCAAACCAAATTTGAATCGCTGCAACGATCCGCACCGCTTCAGCCCGCCGTGCTTTCCGGTTTGCTCAACTGTGCCATCTGGAGAGGCGACCATGCGACTCAAACGGACATGCTGGTCAAGCTTTCTCAGTGCGAAGAGCTGAGCTTCGACGAGCGTGCACGATTCCTCGCAATGTCGCAAATGGCCAGCCCCGATGCCGATGGTTTGGCCGTCGATCACTTGGAATTGAGCGCCGACGTCGAGTCGATCGACGAATACCAAATGGCGATGATCGCGAACCCTCGCTTCGAAGAACTACCAGCGGACGCGTTGGAATCGGTCAAACACGAGAGCGACGTTGCCCCGCGATCTGCATTCCAAATTTTGGACAGCAACGTGCTCGGCGAAGGCGACAAGCTAACGGCTGACAACCTTCCGGTCGCTCTTGCAGCGGTGTTCCTGTTCGGCCGCGAAACTGACCGTTCGGCTCGACTTCAGATCATCGGTCTGCCAGCGTCCAAGCGGGCTCAGGTCGAAGAATTGATGAACGAAGTCGCTCCCAATCTCAGTTGGACCCAAGCGGACGAGATCGGCAAGTTGCCTCTGACGATGATCGCAACGCCACAAATTGGCGGAATCCGACCAGAGCACCAGTCCGACCTGGATTCGGTTGTCAAAGAACTGATCAGCAAACGTGTGCCGGAAACACTTTCAACAACGCCCGTCAAAATGCTCGGCGGCGTGTCGCTGAAGGATGCGGCGAGCGACGAAAGCAAATCCCTGCTTCGTGCTGCGATGATCCGCTACATCGAGGGCGAAGACAGCTTGGTCGCCCGAGACGAAGAGTTGATCAATCAGCTTTGTGAAATTGGCAACGTCCCGAAGGTAGAACGTAAAAAGATCACCGGCGAAGAACTCGAAGAGATTCCCGGCAGTGACCTGGATCGCATCGACCCGTCCGATCTGGACCCCGAAAACCTGATCTACCTGATTCAGCGTGCTCAGCAGATCTCCGCGACTTCGATCGGCCGACGTGCCTCGAAAGCCTTGCTCGAAGCGGATACCGAGTCGGTGGACGATGGGCGTTTCATCGGTGCCAAGATCATCGCTTATTCGTTCTTGATGCAACGAGCGACCGAGTCGGATGAAGCGGTCGATTACTTGGACAAAGCCAAAGTCTACGCCGAAGAACACAAGCTTTCGGACGCTTCCCTTTTGCTGGCGGAACTCGGACTTCGACTACGTCGTCAAGAAATTGACTTGTTCCAAAACACCGTGCAGGCCATCGTTCAGAAGCACAGCGATAACCCCGAGGTGATGGGTCGGTTGCAGCAAATCTTGGCTCAACTCGGACTCATCAATCCTGATGGAACGCCTCGCCAAGGTCCGGGCATGGGCCCACCTTCGCAGGAACCTGCAGGCGGTGGACTTTGGACTCCCGATGGCGAATCCGGCGGCCCAGCTCCTGCGAGCCCAGCGGGTGGTGAAGCTTCCGGTGGCGGCAAACTTTGGGTCCCCGGAATGGACTGATGCCAAACGATTCCAACGCGGCCGCGAACGGTCATTCGGCGGAAGATATCCGCTGGATGACCAAAGCAATCGAACTGGCTTCGCAGGGTCGAGGCAAGGTCGAACCGAATCCCCCGGTCGGCTGCGTATTGGTTCGTGACTCGATCTGCATCGGCAAGGGCTACCATCAGCGATTCGGCGGACCTCACGCCGAAGTCGAGGCATTGTCCGATTGCGATGATGCATCCGGAGCGACCGCGTACGTTTCGTTGGAGCCATGTTGCCACCATGGCAAGACACCGCCTTGCGCGGATGCGTTGATACGAGCGAACGTCGCCCGAGTCGTGATCTCAGTCGTCGACCCATTCGACCAGGTTGATGGCGGTGGGATCGAGAGACTCCGCTCCGCGGGCATTGAGGTGATCACCGGCGTTGCAAAAGAAGAAGGCGAAGAACTCCTCGCCGCCTACCTCAAACGTGTCCTTACCGGCATGCCGTGGGTAATCGCGAAGTGGGCGATGAGCCTGGATGGACGCATCGCGACTAAAACCGGCGAAAGCAAGTGGATCACAGGCCCGAGTGCACGAAGCGCCGTTCATGAACTCCGTGCCAGCGTCGACGCGATCGCAGTGGGAATGGGCACTGTTCTAGCAGACAACCCCTTGCTGACCGTGCGTTTGCCCAAGCCGACGAAAATTGCGACTGCCGCTGAAACTGACGCGAAAACCGCGAACAATTCCGGTCCGCTGGTTCGCTTGGTCTATTCCCGCTCGCGAGTCCCGGACTTGCAAAGTCAATTGGTCCAAACGGCGTCGCAGACTCCCACATGGCTGGTCGCGGGACCAGAAATCGCGACTGCGGACTTAGCAAGACTCGCCGATCACGACGTCGAGACCTGGCAATGTGAAACCATCGATCCCGTGGAGATGGTTCGCCAATCACTGCTTTGGCTGGGCAGCAACGACAATCCTCGTGGGCTTGCGATGACTCATCTGATGGTCGAAGGCGGCAGTCAATTGCTTGGCAGCTTCGCAGCCGCCGGGCAAATCGACGAAGTGCACGCTTTCATCGCTGGGAAATGCATCGGAGGCCATTCTGCACCAGGACCGGTGGGCGATCCGGGAATCAAAACATTGGCCGATGCGACGTCGCTGCGAATGAGCCGCATGGACTCATTCGACAACGACGTGCGATTGATCTATCGCCGGCAGATTGCCGCGACCGAGACGACTTAGTTACCAAGTCCGCCGAAGCCACCGCCGGCTCCGCCACCCGCGTTGCCGATTCCGCCGCCGGCACCCTGACCCCCATCTTCGGTATCACCGGAGACGAAGTTGAAGGTGGTGATCTCACCAATCTGCGAGAACTGCGGTGCAGGACTGATTCGAACGTAACGACGATCCGCCGAGATGATGGCCAAGGTCGACATCGAAGCACCTTCCGGCAAGGTTGTGATTTCCGGTCGGTAGCCAACACCACCTTGTGGATTGAAACCGTTGACACCGTTCAAGCCACCCGTTCCGAATGGCCCACCGTTCGCCCCTGGGATCAACGAGGGATAGTCGCTGAAGAATTCCTGCAACAGTTCACGGTTGTCTCCCAATGCGTTTGCGGCTTGAGCATTCAATCCGCCACCAGCCGCTGGGCCAACGAACTGCCCCAATGCTTCATGACCGGCGTTGCGGCCGAATTCAGCCAGGTGTTCCACTTGGGCTTCGGCGAGCTTCTCTTTTCTTTGTCCTTCTTTGACTTCAAAGATCACCAACGCGTTCTGTTCCATCAACGGAATGTCTTGGCGAATGAACTTCTGCTCAGGACGTCCCACATCGGTCAAAATCTCGACGGTGACTTTTCCGGTTGAAACGTTGCCCCAGATGCGTCGCAGCAGGACACGATATTCTCCCGAGAAACCTTTGGGACAAAGGTATGTTTCTGAGACTTGCCCAGTGGCATCGTCCTGTGCACCCGGATAAGCGTCGCCAAGCAATGTCCCACCGCTGGTGCTGTTGGGTGAATCCAACGAGCAAACCGTTCCGGATGGTTCTTCAACGGACAAATCAACGTCCGCGTCGCCGGTCCAACTGACACGCACGATTGCATCGTGCGAAGCAGCACGTCGGAGAGCTTCGCTAAACTGCTTGGCCGAATCGCTGTCGCCTTCAGCCATCAACTCTTGATGAGTTGCACGAGCCAACAAACGAGCCTCTTCGACCAGCGGTTGGAACTTGTCGCTCCACGCCAATCCCAAGACACCTTCGCAAGCCCAAGCCAAATCGGCGGGTTGATCCAAACGTTTTGCCAGCCGAAGTCCCATCACATAAGGTTCACGACGGTCTGCGTCGGCGGCCGAAATTTGACGACATAGCTTCATGGCAGCCGAGAGCTGACCCATGTCTTCCAAACGAGCAGCGACGTTCAGCAGATCCTCAGGGGTCTCAGCAAAGTCAGCAGCCGACAGCAGAGCCCGTTCGACTTCTGAATCGGGTGCATCCGTTGCGGCCAGCGACAAGGCGTACGCTTGATACATCCATGGTTGGATGTGTCCGGCCGAGATCGCACCGGCGATCACCGCACGGATCTCGTTGAAGTGAGCCTTCGATGCTTCTTTATCGCCGGCTTCTTCTGCTGCCGATGCCTTCACATTCAAGTGTGACACGGTGGCACGAACTCGGCGATCAAGGATAGTGAGAGCACGAGCCGATTCGACTTTCCAATTTGCAAAGTGCTCCGACCAAACTTGATCGACCGACTTTCCTTCTGGAACGTCGAGACGAATCGCACGGTCGATGTTTTCAACCGAGCCAGCATCGGACGATTGAGGCTCGGTCGAGGCAGCAGGCGAGTTAGCTTTGGATCGTAGCGAGGCGTCATCAGGAACGACGAACATACCTCCGCCGCCACCCATGCCGCCCATACCACCGCCGCCCATGCCTCCCATGCCGCCGCCCATGCCGCCTCCCATTCCTCCGCCCATGCCGCCGCCCATTCCTCCACCCATGCCGCCGCCCATACCGCCGCCACCAAGGCTGACGATTGGCACGACCAAGTCACCGACGGGATAAACCTTGGTTACCAGGTTGTCTTCCGCGGCAGTCACGGTGGTGATGTTCAGAACCTCGTCTTTGATCATGTAAGTCAAGTTCTGGTCACGCAGCATCAAACGAAGGAACGAACGCAGCGAAACGTTTTCCAGCGAGATGTTGACAGGAATGTCTTCCGACAAACCTTCGCCTTCCAAACTGAAAACGTCAATTCGGATTGGAATTTGACGATCTTCACTGATCAGACGAATCGCATCATTCAACGGCGTGTCGGGAAATTCGTACGAGACCTCATCAGACAGACTCGCTTCGATGCGTCGCTCTGTTTCGCTGTCGCCCACCAATTCGATCGATCCGTAACGCTCGATGCGTCGACGGCTCAAACGCTGCCAGGTCTCAGCTTCTGGGTAAACGATCGGCGGGTCATCAACAAAAGGAACCGCCGACTTCAGAACCAAAGAGAACGCGTCCACAAAGTTACGCTCACGCAATTCGCGATAACGACGATCGCGAGCGTACGTTTGCAAAGCAAGCGTTTCATCTGTCACGTGACGACCAAGGACGCTGTCGTCAGTGATCGTGTCACCCGCCAACGCAGCCATCTCCAACGAAATGCCACCATCGGCTTCTGTGTAACGCCCTTCGTCAATCAAAGCATTCATCTGCGACGACAGACGCTTCAAGCGATCTTCCCGTCGATAAGTTTCTTGCAACAAGCGAGCGGATGCGGTGGCACCGGCTGCCAACTGTTCCAGGTTGGCTTCTTGCTCGAGGAAGTCAGCTTCGCGAGCACTGGCGATTTGAATCGCGGAACGGACTTGGCCGAGCAATTCGCGACGCAGTTGCGGATCAATGTCAGGAGTGGTTTCCACTCGCGAAAGCAGGCTCTTCAGACTGCCAGCGACACCAACAGGGTCTTGGCGAATCAAACGACGTGCTTCTCGCAACTGAGCCCGGACTTCACCTCGCAAACGACCTTCTTCTCGCGAACGAAGTTGCTGGAAACGGCCTAGCAAATCGCCGCCGTCTTCTCGCAGTTCATTGTCACCGACGACAGGCCCAAACCCGCCATCGAATTGACCGCCACCGCCCATTGCGGGACCTGGACTTGCAGGAGCAACATCAGCCGGTGCTCCAAAGACATCATCATCGGCACCGAAGCCAGCGCCAGCGTCAGCGTCAGCAGCCGGAGCCGCTTCAACCGCGGGTGCTTCCGCCGCAGGGGCGTCGGTGGCAGGTGCCTCAGCCGCAGGAGCGTCCATCACGGGTGCATCGTCCGCTGCCGCACCGAAGACATCGTCGCCAGCAGCAGGCTCAGCACCGAAGGGACTGTCGTCCGCCGCGTCACCGCCACCACCAAAGATGTCATCGAATGGGTTGTCGTCACCGTTTTGCAAAATCAAACGCTTGCCTTCCGGAGTCGCCATCTTCAAGATCGCTTTTGCTTCCGCGTTGTTCGGGTCAGCTTGCAGTGCTTCTTGTGCAACCGCGCGAGCCCCACGCATGTTGCCTTGTTGCATCGCCATCGTGGCGGCGTTGGCCAGCGATTCAGCACGGGCCGTCATCGCTTGAGCCGTTTGACGCAACATCGGTGAGCCCGCAGTTGCCAACAACAATCCGCGAGCTGTCTTGTGCTCGTCGATCAAGCCGGTCAAGAAAGCGAAGTCGAGGTTATCTGACTCAACTGCAGAGTTAGCTTTGATTTGAATGTCGCTGTTCAGCGTGCCACCGACCAAGTCGATCGACACTTCTTGAGCTGGAGATTTCAACTGTCCCAGGTAGATCGAATCGCGATCCAATCGCAGGGGCGGCAAACGCTTGCCGTGCACCCAATCGACTTTCGCATCCGATTTGATTTCAGAAATCCAGATGGGCGACATCGTGGCCGCGTCAGCGACCGAGTCAGCGATCTCGGCTGGCGTTGCGTCGGTCCCCACGACCCCCAAAACACCACCGGTTTGATTTGCCAAAACTCCCATCAGCTCGACGTTCTTGGTCGGTCCAATTGCGACCGAATGAACCGAGATGTGATCGTTTCGCAAAGCGTCGATCAGGTTCTCGAATCGCGAAAGGTTTTGAGCGGCATCAATCGAAGCCGCATCGCCGATGTAGACGATCGAACGTGTCCGCGAATCGGGGCGACCGGTCAACGATGCTCGGACGGTGTCCAAAACCGAGACCAAGTTCGTGTTGCCCAACGGCAAACGCGAAGTCAACTTCGTGGTCGCGGAAGCCAGGTTGCTGTCGCCAGGAGCGGCGAATCCACTGGTCAACTCGTTCGCTTGAACGTCCGCGGCAAACAATGCCACGCGAACGTCGCGGTCACCCACGGACTCGAGAGTCGCTTGAAGAGCTTTCATCGCATCGTCGCGATACGCTCCGACTTGACTGGCGGAGGTGTCGACGACGATGACCACGTCACCGGCGGACTGCCGTACCGCACGCAACATCGCGTCCTCGGCACCGGGCTGGATCGAAGCGGCGATCGATTGACCACCTTCGTCCGTGGTGTGAGCAACGATTCGAATCGATGCTCCGGAGGAAACAGCTTGGGATTCGGTCGTTGGCGGTGCCGCCGAAACCGCGGTCGCCATGACCGCCGACGTCAACAAGGCCGACAATTTGCAGCCGAAAGTGGAAAAGATCTTCATCGACAACTCAGAGAAGGAGTGGGGACCAGAGGAGAGATGCTGGGATGCGTCAGGTGGCATGTTCATCGTAGTTCTCAGCGAAAAGACGCGGGATGAGACGGCGAAAAGCCAGGCGCGGACCACTCAGTCTATTTCTGGAAACTGCAATTTCCACGAAAAAACCGCTTCAAACAGCCTGTGACCCGCCAAGAATTCCGATTGTAGGGTGTAGCATTCTGCAACACTTGTTGCGAAACGCCGCAGCACACTGCCGCAATCAGGTTCTCAATGACTTCGCAGAGATAGAAACGCGATTTTCGGGCCAAAATGCCGAGTGAAACAACCAGCGTCGACAACGTGAACGGCCATTTCGCCTCTCGCGTCGTTGTCGTTGTCCAGCCGAAGTCACTCAGCCCAATTCGCTCAGCAAACGCTCGCGCGCCAAATGCAGACGCTGCGAAACCTCTGGCAAATCGTCGCCAACCGCGGTCAAGTGCCCCATTTTGCGGCCCGCAGGCGCAGCGTGCTTGCCGTACAGATGCAATGCGACGCCGGGAGTCTCCAAACAGGCTTCCCAATTGGGCGAAGCGTTTCGAGCCTCGGCTGCTTGCCAAAGATCACCCAACAAATTCAACATGCTGGCGGCCGGGACCACCATCGACGTGTCGCCCAACGGCAATCCACAAATCGCTCGAACGTGTTGCTCAAATTGGCTGGTCGCACACGCTTCGATCGTCACATGCCCCGAATTGTGCGGTCGCGGAGCCACTTCGTTGACGATCAATTCGTCTTCTGTCACGAACAGCTCCACACACAACAGCCCAACCAATCCCACATGCTCCGCCACACGCATCGCAATTTCACGAGCCTGTGCCTGCATCTCTGAAGAGACTTCCGCCGGGAGCTTGGTTTCGTCAAGAATGTGATTCTGGTGATCGTTTTCGAAAACAGGAAACGTTTCGACCCGCTGATCGAGTGTCCGAGCCACAATCACCGACGCCTCCCGCTCAAACGGCACCAAGGCCTCAGCAACCCAAGGTGGTTGGCCATCTTCACCGCCTTCGGCCCCGGCCCATTCGACCGTCGCCGCATCGTCCGGCGAATTCAAACGGTGCTGGCCTTTTCCGTCGTACCCACTTCGACAAGTCTTGACGATGATTGGCCACCCCAACAAATCGCCGGCGGCAATCGCCGATTCCCGGTCGTACACCGGCTCGAAACCTGCAACGGGAATCCCCGCTTCGCGAAGCGTCGTTTTCTCGGTCCATCGATCTTGTGCCATCGCCAACACGGAAGCGTCGGGATAGGTCGGCGCGTGCTTGCCGCAGGCCGCGATCGTATCGGCGGGAATGTTCTCGAATTCCAACGTGATCACATCACACCGTTTCGCGAATGCTTCGATGGCGGAATGATCCGTCAGCGGCCCGCAAACCGTGAATGCTGCGACCTTGGCGGCGGGTTCATCGCTGCTTCCACAAAAGACGCCAACCCGATAGCCCATCCGAGCCGCGGCCATCGCGAACATTCGCCCCAGCTGACCTCCGCCGACCATGCCAATTGTCGCCCCAGGCAAGATCACTTGCTTGGCATTGGTCGTCTCATCATTTTGAAGTTCCTGGCGGTCACTCATGGCAACTCCGCCGATGCGATCACATCATCGCGTTGTTTTGCCACGAAAGCCTCCAACCGCTCCCGCAGGGCGTCGTCATGGGTGGCCAAAATCCGAGCCGCCATGACCCCAGCGTTCTTGGCTCCCGCAACTCCGATCGACATCGTCGCCACCGGAATTCCGCCTGGCATTTGCACGATCGACAACAGCGAATCCAGTCCCTGCAAGGCTCGGCTCTGAATCGGCACCCCGATCACCGGCAGAACCGTCTCCGACGCGACCATCCCTGGCAGGTGAGCGGCGCCACCGGCTCCGGCGATGATGACTTTCAGCCCGCGAGACGAAGCCGAACGAGCGTATTCGAACATCCGTTCTGGCGTGCGGTGAGCGGAAACGACCGATCGCTCGTGCTCCACGCCAAGTTTCTCCAACATCTCACAAGCCGCTGACATCGTGTCCCAGTCATTGCGGCTACCCATGATCACACCAACGCGAGGCACGGGAGAAGCGGTCGCGGAATCGTCTTGGTCAGTCATCAGCTACTCTGGAGAAGAATCATCTGGATCGTCTGGGCGATAAAAACGGAGCGGCGAAACCCGGTTGTGGTTTACTCGGCTCACACAACCTGCACTGGCCGACCTGTCATCCTGTCCTGGGTTATACCGCAACGGCTCCCCGCGATGAATTGCCCCTTTTCCGCCCGCATTCCCTTTCCCATACGCATCCATGACATCGCCTCCATTTGACCTCACGCCATGGGAAGGATTTGATTCCGACGGACCAGTCGCCGTTCGGCTGATGCATCACGACGCGCGTTGGAAACAAGAATTCGAGCAGACTCGCAGCAGCATCCTGCAATCTTGCCAGGGCCACGTGACGCAAATCGATCATGTGGGAAGCACCGCCATCTCCGGCCTGATCGCACAACCCATCATCGATGTCGTCGCAATTGTTGCCGACCTCTCCAGCCTCGACGCGGCATCGCTGCACATCGAAGGTCTGAACTACCGAGTCGTGGACTCACCGGATTGGCTGCATCATTCACTCGTCCTGCAAAAACCCCGGCACGGCGAACCCACCCACCAAGTCTTCTTGATGGTCCAGGGCAATCCTGCCCATCACCGTCTCATGCGGATGCGAGACTTCTTGCGCAACACGCCCGAAGTGGCACTCGAGTTCGAGAGCACCAAAGTCGAGCAATGGAAGCGAAAAAACGCCGCCCCCGACGAATACGAGCAAGACAAAGCGATTGTCTTCACGCAACTGGAAGATCAAATGCCCGGCTCTTTATAGCCGGCGGAGTCCGTCTTCCGTCATCGCGTTGGGGATCTCGACTTCAATGGCATCGATTCGAGCCATCGTTTCATCATCAAGAATCATGTCGTCGGCCACCAAGATCTCTTTCAACTGATCGATGGATGTGGCTCCCACAATTGTTGACGCGACGAAGTCATGTTGCTTGCTCCATGCGACCGACAATGCTGTTCCGGTTGTGCCAATTGATTCCGCAATCTGGTGCATGCGTGCCGCCGTTTCAATCGTGCGATCATTGACGAACCGCTGGGCCATCGCCTTCTGCCGGTCATTCCCAGTCAGCAGGTACTCGGAGAAACGACCTCCCGGTGGCGGTCCGCCTTTGTACTTGCCCGTCAGGACTCCGCCACCAAGCGGCGAGTACGGTAGCAGACTCACATTTTCGCGGCGACAAACCTGAGCCAACTCGTTCTCGCAGCGGCGATTGATCAGGCTGAAATTATTCTGAACCGTTTGGTACCGATCGACACCGTGAATGTCGGCCGACCAAAGACTCTTCATCAATCCCCACGACGTTTCATTGCTGCACCCGATCACACGCACCTTTCCAGTGCGACGTAGATGAGTCAGCGATTCCAGGACTTCCTCATATGGCATGCCGTGATCAGGCCAGTGGATCTGATACAGATCGATCGTGTCCACACCCAATCGACGCAGCGAATCTTCACAGGCTCGGACAATCTGATGCCGATCCAACGTCGTGCGACCGTGGCGAACCGGTGGCGTGAACCATCCGTGGCCGGGCCCCGTCACTTTCGTAGCAACCGTCACACAATCGCGCGGTTTGGTTTTCAACCATCGACCAAAGATTTCTTCGGTGACGCCAAAGGTGTCGTCTTTCGGCGGGACGGGATAGATCTCAGCTGCATCAAAGAAATTGATCCCAGCATCAAAGGCGTGATCGCAAATCGCATGACTGGTCGATTCGTCACAGGAACTTCCAAACGTCATCGTTCCCATGCAAATGTCAGAAACGACAATTCCGCTGCTTCCTAAACGACGCTGTTGCACGACTGATCCACCAAGAGAAAATTGGGTTACACTGTTCGGTCTTCGACGGCGGAGGTTTTAGCTCAAACCGCATTGGAATCCCACCACATGCCCGTTCCCCGTCGATTCCCGCCTGCAAAAGCGTCCCCTGGTCGCTTCCCGCCAACCTTCTCCCGTTTTCCCACCGACACCCACCTCGCCAGACCCCAAACGCATGAACCATTCTCACGGGCATTCTCGCCCGCCCGCCGCATCCATGACGCATCTTACCTCGCTGAACACCAAGTGGCTTCGCATTCCCCTGACCGCCTTGACGCTGCTCTTGGCGTTCCAGCCCACCGCCATGTTCGCGGCGGAAGAAACCTACACCTGGTCGGCTGATTCCAGCCCTCGAGAAGGCGTCCCCCAAGGCAAAATCACCCAGCACGAATTTTCAAACAGCAAAGTCTTTGAAGGCACCCGGCGTCGCTACAGCGTCTATGTGCCAGCCCAATACGACGGCTCGAAGCCTGCCTCGTTAATGGTCTTCCAAGACGGCCACACCTTCCAAGGTCCCGGCGGCGACTTCCGCCTGCCCACCGTGTTCGACAATCTGATCGCCGCCGGCGACATGCCCGTCACGATCGCCGTGATGGTCGACCCTGGCCACAAAGGCGAATTGCCACCCAAGCGTGGATGGAGCCCCACGCCGTCCAACCGAGCTTTCGAATACGACTCCGTGACAGGCGACTACGCCGAGTTCCTCCTGACCGAACTGCTTCCCGAAGTGGAGAAGCAATACAAAATCACCGAAAACCCCGAACTGCGAGCCATCTGTGGCAACAGCTCCGGCGGCATCTGTGCGTTCTCCGTCGCTTGGTTCCGCCCCGACTCTTTTCGCAAAGTCATGTCCCACATCGGCAGCTTCGTGAACATTCGCGGCGGAGATCACTACCCCGCCATGATTCGCAAGACCGATCCCAAACCGATCCGAGTCTTCCTGCAAGACGGCAGCGGCGACCTGGACAACCGCCATGGCAATTGGCCCCTCGCCAACCAACAGATGGCGGCCGCACTTGCCTTCCAAAAGTACGATTACAAATTCGTCTACGGCGAAGGTGGCCACAACGGAAAACACGGGGGATCGATCTTCCCCGACTCGTTGCGTTGGCTGTGGCGCGGATGGAAAGAGTTGACGCCGTGACCGAGCATGACATTTCCTTCGAAGTCAAATTTGTTCATCGCCTGAGACAGACCGACGACGTCTCTCAAGCCGACTTCCCCGTGCTGGAATCAGTCCTGCACGGCGAACAAAGTGAAAGCTCCGCGCCGAAGGTTCTGTTCTGCTTGGACAGCAACCTCGAGGGCGGCGAATTTGCCACCGCGCTGATCAACCGAATGCGAACCAGCGACCGAATGCGGTTGGTTCGCGAACCGATGATCGTGCCCGGTGGTGAATCCTGCAAAAACTCCGAAAACACCCTCCGCGACCTGCTCGCCGCGATCAACTCGCACGATCTGGATCGCCGCAGCTACATCGTCGTAGCGGGTGGTGGCGCCGTCCTGGACGCGGTCGGATTCGCCGCCGCCATCGCTCACCGAGGCGTGCGTCTGATTCGATTGCCGTCGACCACGCTCGCGCAAGCCGACTCAGGTGTCGGTGTTAAAAACGCGATCAACTACTTCGAAAAAAAGAACTGGATCGGCAGCTTCGCGGTGCCCTGGGCGGTCTTCAATGACACAGCCATCCTGAAGACACTTCCCGATCGAGACTTCCGTTCTGGACTGACCGAGGCCGTCAAAGTCGCGCTGCTCAAAGACGCGGCCTTCTTCGACTACCTACGAAAATCCTCCAGCAAACTTCGCCGGCGAGTGGCCGATGTTTCCAAGGAAGCAATCGCGCGTTCGTGCCAATTGCACCTCGACCACATCACCGCGGGAGGCGACCCGTTCGAAGCACTCGAAGCTCGCCCGCTCGACTTCGGACACTGGTCGGCCCACCGAATGGAACCGATGACCAACTACGCCCTTCGACACGGCGAAGCAGTTGGCATCGGCGTGGCTCTCGACACGTTGTACTCGGCTCGGAAATTTGGTTTCCCAACGCCGCTTGCACACGCGGTCTGCCAAACCCTTGCAGACCTTGGCACGCCACTGTGGTGCGATGAACTCGACACACCCGACGAAGTCCTGCGAGGACTGGAAGAGTTTCGCCAACACCTCGGTGGTCGCTTGACCGTCACCATGCTGAAGAACCCCGGCGAAGCCATCAACGTGCACGAGATCGACCTTCCGGTCATGAAATCCTGCATCGACGAACTGCGTGATATTGCCAAACAACACCCCGTTTGACCAACTGCGACGAGACGCCCCATGAAAGTCCTGGCCATCGTCTTCCTGACCCTGCTGGCGAGTTTTGGTCACGCGGAAGAACCTGCCACTGGCAAGATCCACGAAGTCGTCTCCACGCAAACCTCGGCCATCCTCTGCGCCGACCAGGCTGAAAACCGAATCCGTCTGGTCGATCCGCTCGCACAAAATGCCGACGAAGCTGACCTCTGGTCCTATCCGGCGACCAAAGATCAGCCCGGCGAATACATTCCAACCGATGCGAAACGAGTCGAACTCAATAACGAGGTGTGCATCCTCGCCACCTACCACGGACGCGTTCGGCTGGTGCGTTTCCGAGATTCAAAGCTGATCAAAGACTACCCAAGCTACAGCAGTTGCCATTCCGCCGAACTCCTGCCAGACGGCTCGATCGTCACCGTCAACAGCAACCACGGCATGCTCCGCCTGCATCGCTCCGCCGATGACTTCGTCGACACGGAACTACCGTACGCACACGGTGTGACCTGGGACAAAGAACGCCAATGCCTGTGGGTTCTCGGCGACCAGCTTTATCGGTTTCGATACCGCGACCGGCAACTCTCGCTGGACCAGCAATTCGACTTGCCGACGTCGCCGACCGGTCACGACTTGTTCCCGTTGCGAACGGAACCCAAGCTTCTGGTCAGCAACAACGACGCGTTGTATCTGTTCGACCTCGAAACCGAGGCCTTCCAACTTTTGTCCGACCTGAAGTGGATTAAGAGTGCTAGCCAAAATGCCGATGGCTCAATCTGGATCAGCGACCCTCAACGAACGGAAGTCGGCACCAGTTGGCAAAGCGACTCCATCGTCCCCTTGCAGACATCCGGCTTCAACCAACGACACACCATCGCCGGTTCAAAATTCTACAAAGCCCGTTGGTGGCAAACCGTCGGCTTCAGCTACTGAGCATCGCTCACGAAGACGATGTCATGCGCAAGGCAAGCTGTCGCCGGCGCAGCAGATCGGTTCACGACTGTGCCATTCATGGCAAATGCCCCGCATCACCAACGCGTTGTCGAACACAACGGAACCTCGGGGAAAAACATCAACGTCATCAAAGAACGAAGATTGAACTCGAGTGACCGCAAGTGGCTGGACCTGCCAGTCGCTCGTGCGGAGTCGCAGCCCATCGAAATTGCCGCCTGAACTGGCAGGCGAATAGCCAAGCGACCCAGCCTCGAAGAACTGCGAGCATTGTTCGAGCGTTTGAAAAACCGAATCGCCGGGCAGTTGCTCCGCAATTCGTCCCTCGACATGGACGCTAGCGGAACCGTCAACGCCAACCATCGCAATCCGTAGATCATTCTTCGTTTCGTGAACATCAAAGCGTGCATGGTGATGGACACCAGGGAACACCCGCCCGCCTGCGAACACGTTCAACAAGGACGATGTGTCGCGTCGCGGGATATACACACCTGAACGTGTGACTCCTTCGACATCCCATTCAACCGCAATTCGATGAGCGGCGTTCTCCGACGCAATGCCAACCCACGCAGGCAAGCGTTTTGGACGAATACTCTTCAGACGAATCAGGCAGATCCCCGCAACACCAAAACCATCAACAGTCTGAGGCCGAAATGGAGGCGGGCAGATGCGAGCCAAAACTCTGGCATCAACTCGAAAGTTGACGAGCACGCGTCGATCAATGATGCCTCGAATCGCCGGAATTCGCATTCAAGTTTCCCATACAAATTGCTTTCCATGAACAAGAACCGCGATCTCGCCGACAAGACAACACCAACCGTTCTTCCAAGCCCAACGCCGATCCAAAAAGAAGACGCCAAACGAACATCCATTCACATCGCGACAGAAATATTCAAGACACCGTCCCAAACGGTGCGAGCAACGCCTGGATTTTCTTGAACGGAACCAATGCCAGCCCGCGCTGCCGAACATGGTAGTTGCGTTTCAAAACGTTGCGTAAACCCAAGTCGTTCAGCGGATGCAGGCACGGCTAGGAATCGCCAGAGCATGCCGGATACAACGACAGGGCGACACCTATTTGAAGTTCAGCGGTCAGCTGAAGAAAACTCACCGGCAACCACTCGCCCTGCACCGCGACATCTCCAACGTCGAGTCGAGTGTCGAAGCCGAAATCGAGCCGGCGATCCTCGACAGACGCGTCCGCATTGAGCAGCAACAAGTCGTCGCGATGACGCGTCAAGAATGCAATAGCGTCAACAATTTGTCGATCGAGTCGACCATCGCAGTCACTAACGTCACAAGTGAAGCCGGAGGTTTCGCGTGTACGTGATGCACGGGGGCCAGATACCGCAAGAGAATCACCAGCGTGCCAGCGACTCATTGGCACGAGTGATGTAGCGGCAAGGTACGAATCTGGGTCGAAGTCAGAGCCAGCGACGCGAAGATAGCAACCGGGCATTAATCTTGCTCCGCAGAATGGAAGTTCGCCGCGACACCGCCCTGAACGAAGCGATGACTAGATTTCGACGGATTGTACTACGACCAGCGAGCGTCGCCGAAGGGCGAAGGCGAGCCCAAAGGGTCGGTGAGCGAATACGCTGTTATCGTCCAGTGATGAAGCGGAATACGCCAAGAAGCAGCATCGACGGGATCACCAAGAAGAGCATCACGAAACCAAGACGCTCAAACCACTTGCGGGAGCCTTCGAGGCTGATACCCCAAAATACGATGCACAGAATGAGAGGGAGCGCCACCGCAATCCAGAACGCCTGAAACAGTATCCATTGCGTAGTGTATTCGGCAGGATCGACGAAGCCGCGCGAACGTAAAACAAACATTGCAGCACCGTAGACGACTCCGATGGGCGCTACCGCAAGTAGCATGATTCGGCGAAGCCATCTTAAAGAGCGAGCATTCTCGAAAGGGAGGTTCGGCTTTGAATCAGAATTCGCCATGGCCGACACCAGAAAATTTCACGACACCGCCCAAAACGAAGCGAGCGATGCCTAAACTACGGGGATCCCACTAAGGCCAGCCCACGTCGCCAAACAGGAACGGTGTGCAGAAGGACCCTGCGTACGAACCATGTTGGGCGATCGCATACTGCGTCGCGGTTGAGTTTGATTGTAATCGCGTGGTTCTTTTTCAAATAGATTGAGTCCAGATAATGACGATGGTTTGCTTTTTGGCGTTTTCAGACGTTGCCGAGTTTGATATCGCTGGTTTTCGGCAATGTGCAGGAGCGACGTTACCAGGATCGTTGAAGGTAGATGAGATCACAACGAGCAGTGATTCGATCTTTCAGATTGACTTCGAATCACCACCGAGCGACTCAGACCCAGGTTGCATCATTGTTTCGCAGATGCCTGCTTTGGCGATTGACGAAGCAAAAGAGTCTGCACTTTGGCCCAGCGCGCCGCAAGATCTTGCGGCCCACAAGAGTCATTGGATCGTCACGACAGCAGGGTCAGAGTTATCGCTTCTGGATCAGGCTTGGTTGATGACGCGTGTCGTCGACGCGATCTTGCGTTCGCATCCAACGACGCTCGGAGTTCTGTGGCATCGGCATGCGTTAAAAATCTCCGCAGAATCTTATCGACAAGCGATTGCCGATCTTCCGCCGGATGAACTTCCGCTCCAGTTGTGGGTCGATATTTCGGTCTTGCCTGACGAAACCCCCGAGACGACGGCGCTCGCCTTTACGACAGGCATGGACGCGTTCGAATTGATGGAACTCGAATGTGTCGACTCGCCAGAGTCACCGATCGAAACTTATGGCCGGATCAATGGAGCTTGCCAGTACTTGATCGAAAACGGTCCCGTACTACGGCACGGCGACACACTGGGCGAAACGGAAAACGAACGCATCGATGTGTTGCATACAGATTCAGCATTGCCGCGTGAGGGCCCCGTCATTCGGCTTCGGTACTCGGGCGATGAAGATGGCTCGTTGGGTGTACCGGATGAAAGTTCGTCTGGTTTGTCGGGCATCGTCGTCTTGGTCGGCATATTGTTGGCAACAATCTTGGCGATTTTTGGAATCGTCAAAGCAGTTGGATTCGCAACCGCCATGTTCGCTGGAACTCCACCGGCCAAACCAAAGCCGAACGTTCCCGAGCAGGAGCAAAGGCTGCCCGGAGTAGTGAACGACGCCGCGCGGTCGGCTCCCGCACCCGCCCCAACTCCCAATCCCGCTGACCGCCCAAGGCAAGATCCGCAGCCAACGATGGTTCCCGATCCGGCTCCCAGTCCGACGCCTTCGCAACCGGTGGTTGATGCGCCGAAACAGGCAAGCGAAGTGAATGAACAAGCTAAAGACGTGTGGACTGATGTTCGCGTTTGGCGGGATCTGGCGGGCGAGATAATTTTGGATGCCGAAATCGTTGGTGTGGTGCGTAGTGACGGAAAAACGATGATCCAACTGACGAAGGAGGATGGCGAGCCGGATTCAATTCCCTACGAATCGGTCTCGAAAGATGACCAGGCGTTTGCCAAACAGTGGTATCAACGGGAACAAGATCGACCCACAGGCGAGGACGGTGCTAAGCTGCCGATCGTGAACGATCGTGTCAAAGTGAAGTGGGGCAATAAGTGGTGGAAGAGCCGAGTCAAAGAAGTTGACGACACTCGATACAAAGTCACGTATGTCGGCTGGGGTGACAGCTGGGATGAATGGAAGACGGCCGACCAACTACGCTGGCCGGACGATTCTCCGGTAGCCCAAACCGTATCGCTGCCGGACCCAGCGAGACGTGCAACGCCAGAGTGATCGCCCACTGCAGTGGACGAAGTTGATTGGATACGATTCGCCGCTGGCTGGGAGATTCGACGCCATGGTGGGGACTGCTGTCGAAGCGCTGTGCCTGGCCTGCTTGAAGTATTCCGATATCGCTCAACTAGCCCAATTGCTCTTTCGCGTCGATGCCGCCGTCGAGACAGTCGATTGCCAACGGTGCCGATTCAGCGATTTGACAGAAACCGCAACCTGTCCGTTGCCACTCCCATCGAGGCTTGAACAACCAACGAAGGTGTGCCACTGGCCCCTGCTTAAAATCAGTGTTGCGCGGCTAGCAGCGCTACGAATAGGGTTAAGTGGCTCGATATTTGGGTACGAGACCAAGCTCGGAGTACCGTCGTTGAATTTCGGGGAAGGACAGCTCGGGGAATTCGAGTGTTACGGTTTCGAGTAGGATCAGAACGTCACGATAGTCACGCTGTGATCGCTGGACGAGATCGGCCAGCAAGTCACGGTTGCCGTTTGCGAGCACTAAGATTGCGGCCCGCGTTCGATCCGCTCCCGAAGCGACAAGGAGCAATTCTTCGACTTCGATATGGTCGTTTTGTATGAAAGAACGCTCGATTGCACCTCGGAGCGTTTCATCAAGCGAAGGATTCACGGTTTAGCTTCGCAGCACAACGGAAGGTTTTTACGACACCGACCTGAACGAAGCGTTGGAGCTTGAATCACGAGAAGCTAATGATACGCCAGCCCCGCTTGAAGTGCAAAGGAAGGTGTGCCCGAAGGGCCTAGCGTAAAAACCATGTTGTCGGTCATTCACTGCTGCTGAAATCGCGTTCGTCAAAGATACGGGCGCTATGAAACACCGCGAGAATATCGACTCTGCGGTCGGCCACGCGATATATGATGCGGTAGTTGCCTTGGAGTACCTCGCGCAGATCCTCACGGCCAATCTCCGGAACGACCTCGCCGGAAAACGGGAATTGTCGCAATCGCCCAACGGATAGCCGCAGTTTTCGTACATAGGCAGACGCCGTAGCTGGCGCGTCACGGGCAATGTGAGCACGAACAGCACGGAGGTCTTCGCGAGACTGCCGGGTCCAGTAAATTTTACTGGGCATCTTCGGCCTCAAGTTCGTCCATGAACTCGTCGTGTTCCATCACGTCGCCAGCATCGGCTTGGGCGATACCAAGTTCGATCTTGCGGAGGAGGTAAAGGCGGTCGATGACATCGTCAAGCGAGACATCGTCATCGAGGGCCTGAATTAGCGAAATAGCCTTTTCTTTGGTTGTCATAGAAAATCCTTTGATTTATGACCGACAACGGAAGGTTTTTACGACACCGCCCTTAACGAAGCGAACGATGCCTGAACTACCTGAAATTCTACCACCAGAGGGAGGCTTGAACAAACGACAGCGGTGTGCTGAAGGCCTAGCGTAAAAACCATGTTATGTGCCACCACGCGCTGGCGGTAGGTCGTCGGCGGTCACGAAATCGTCCCACCACGGAAAAGCCTCTGATTCGAGGTCAGTAATCGCGCGACCGATTGAGCTGTCAACGTGATCCACGTATTTGCACCGGTACGATTCTTGGTCACGCAGCCATCGCGCGTTGGGAACACAGGGCGTCCAGTCATCGTCCGGAATCGCCATCACGCCGTAGCAGATGGTGATTGTGTTGGATCGCATTTTTTGGAAGAAAAAGACGTCGCGAATCGCTTCGCGATCACGAACGAAGTATGTCGTTGTGCGCAATTGCGTGAAGCCATGGGACCCGACACCATCGAGGAGCCGGCGAATGATCGCACGCTTCACTTTGGGGAACGAGTCAGCATCAGGCATGATCGGTGGCACATAACGGAAGGTTTTTACGACACCGCCCTAAACGAAGCGAGCGACGCCTGACCTACGAAGGATTGTACCAAGGCCACGGCCCGTTGCCAAAGAGCCAAGGTGTGCCGAAGGCCTAGCGTAAAAACCATGTTGTGCGGCCGTTAACGCAGCGTTTCGATGTCAATATCCGAAGACGCAACGAAATCAGCCACCACATCCGAGTCAAGGCCCACGGTGTTGAGTTGCAGCCATACGGCAAGGCATTCATCGTACCGATTCCGCCGTATGCCGCGGCCATCATCTGGGACGCAGTCGTCAATGGCGAGTAGATGATTCATTACACGTGAGACGAGTGTTTCGATCGCCGATTCCGCTTCGGTTGAGATGCGATGCTTGCGTGATTGCCGGTCGCGGTCACGTGAGTCGTAAAGCAGTTGCCAAAGGTCGGAGTATCGTTCGTTACGCAACAGGAAAGCGACAACGCGTTGCCGGTCTAGGATGTCCATTGGCTAGGCCGCACAACGGAAGGTTTTTAAGACACCGCCCTGAACGAAGCGAACGATGCATGAACTACCAAAGATTCTACCACCAGAGGGCGGCTTAAACAAACGACAGCGGTGTGCCGAAGTCCTAGCGTAACAACCATGTTGTGCGAACCGGAACCTACGTTGTCGTGTTGTATTGTTTGCAGGCTTCCCACGCCTCCTCTGAGTTGGCAAGCACCTCGCAATCGCAGTAACCGCCATTCTCGGCAAGCCATTCCAAGGTTTCAGTTTCGGGTAACCCTGCAGAGCGGATATGTGCGATCGTAAGACGTCGAGTGTGGTCGCAACCGTCAATGGGGAGGCGTTCGTCGAGCATGTCGAACAACGCCTTGAATTGCGTGTTCGAGAGCGGAAGTGCCTCGGCAGCGTCTTCCATCGCTTTCAGCTTGGCCTCACGAAGAAGCTTCTTTCGTTGCTGCTTGTCTAAACGTGCCATAAGAGAAAGCTAGGTTCGCACAACGGAAGGTATTTACGACACCGCCCGGAACGAAGCGAACGATGTCTGAACTAGATGAGATTCTACCAACAGAGGGCGGCTTGAACAAACGACAGCGGTGTGCCGCAGGCCTAGCGTAAAAACCATGCTGTGCGGCCCTAGAAGCTGGGAGGACCGATAACCTGCCATTCGTTTCGGTCAGTGACGACCTTGCCATCGCGAAATGGCACATACGTGTGCGGACCAAAGAAATCAGCCCGAAATTGAAGGTAGAAGTCACCGGTAACGCGTTCGATACCGTCCTGTAAGGTGTACCGGTCGTTGTTGTCATCGTGGAAACCTACCAAAAACGCGTAACCAACGTGATCGAGAGTCCCGTCAGCGTTGAGGACGAACCGGTCGACGTAGCCGGACCATAGGGACGAGCACGTCGGTTGATTTGGTGGACGGTCAAGTGGAAGAGCGTATTCGATTGTTTCGCAATCGTTGTCCCCGTAGTCGAGTCGCGTCGCACGACAGGCGCGGTAGAGATACATGCCACCGAAGTCTACGGTTGGATGGAGGTTCTCGATGATGTGAGGGGATTGCGCTGTCAAATGACTGGGCCGCACAACGGTTTTTTAGGCGACGCCTACGCGTCGGGTCGGCGTGTCGATCGAAATGAAATCCAGCCAGAGATAGCAAGAACTATTGCGCTGACCAATGCGATTATCGCCTGCCCCAAGTCATCGCGTCGCAGCGCGGACACGCCCGATATCGCCGCAGCAGTTGCGGTGAACGTGAATATCGCAAGCAATAGCCCGGACCGACGGCGATTGGCATCAGGTTGATCACTCATTTGCTGAGTCGCCTAACGGAAGGCTTTTACGACACCGCCCTAAACGAAGCGAACGATGCCTGAACTACGAAAGATTCTAACACCAGAGGGAGCCCTGAACAAACGACAGCGGTGTGCCGAAGGCCTAGCGCAAAAACCATGTTACGCGATCACTACGCGCTGGGACGGAGCCAGCCATGCACGCGTCCAAACCATTCTGCGTCGACATCAATGGAATCGCCATCAGCAATTCGATCGATTGCGGCAACAAGCGTTGAAAATGTGCCAGCATCGTAACCGTCTCGATCGGGATGCGCATCCTGCCCTAACGAGCAAATCGCATGAGCGGCCTGCCTGCGGACGTTGGGGTCAGGATCATCAAGCGATTTGACGATAGCGGGCAGCTTTATTGCGGCATCCTGCGGATAGCGACCGAGAGCAAGAACTGCACGACCACGAAGTTCGGCGTCGTCATCGTGTGTAGCGTCAACTAGAGGCGAGATCGCAGGGATTCCAATCGTGCCGAGTGCCCAAACGACCGAGTCGGTAACAGGGTGGTGTGAATCACAAAGAAGTGAAATCAATATTGGAATTAATGGTTCGGCATCAGGGCCAAGTTTGACAATGGTGCGAGCGGCCCAAAAGCGAACGTGCGAGTTGTCGCTGCGAAGTGCAGATTCAAGTGCGTCGAGGTCGGCAGCCAGCGGCCCGATGCGTGTGAGAGCCGTTCCCACCCAAGGGCAGGCGTCGGTTTCGCGGAGTATCGCGGCGAACAGCGCTGGAGCAGCATCGCGTGCCGCATCACCGAGATCGTGGATTGCGTGTGCAGCAGCCTCACGCGTGGAAGCGTCAGGGAACTCAAGGTCGTCGATGTACTGCTGCAGTGGATTCACCTGTGGTCGCGTAACGGAAGGTTTTTGCGACACCGCCCTGAACGAAGCGAGCGATGCCTGAACTACCAAAAACTGTACCAAGGCCAGCCCGCGTTGACAAAGTTGGAAGGTGTGCCGAAGGCCCTTGCGTAAAACCCATGTTATGTGCCGCTCGGGAAGCGTATCGAATCACCATCAATCTGCGGCAGGTTATTGCCGGTAACGCCAAGCGATTCGATCGTCGCATACGTCGCGGCAAATGCGACGGCATCCGTTGACGTGTGAAAGTGGTGACCACGAATCATCAGGATGGTGACCAAGGTAGGGTCATGTTCAGAGGAACTGAGTGCGAGTTTCGCACCGCGTTCAGCTGCCGCTCGGCAGTCGTCGCAAATTGGCCATTCCCATGCATCTGGGCCATAGTCGTCCTTGAGCCACGCAAAAACGTTGGGGGAAATTTGGACGGCGTCTTGATCGCTCGGTGTTGTGGATGCGATCACCTCAGCGTAGTGCGGATACTTCTTGAGCTTGAAGTGTGATTCAGGCATCTGCGGCACATAACGGAAGGTTTTTACGACACCGACGCAACCGAAGCGAAGCTGGACTGAATTGGATTCGATTGTATAATGGGAGCGAGGCCTGCACCACAGCGTAGGTGTGCCCGGAGGGCCTTAGCGTAAAAACCATGTTATGTGCCCCGGCCCACCGGAGAAAAGCCATGAATCTGAACCTGCCAAGCGAAGTCAACGATTTCGTGAAAGGTCTTGTTTCCCAAGGACGGTACAATACTGAGGAAGATGCCATCGTCGAGGGCATCAAGCTGTTGATGGGCCGCGAGCAATTGCGAGGCGAGATTCGAAAGGGCGTTAAGCAATTGGATGCAGGCGAGTTCTACGACGAAGAAGCCGTGTTCAACGAGGTCAATGCAGAGATTGACAAGGTAGAAGCCGAGCAGCAGGGAAGCTGAACATGCCGAGACTTCGGTATTCTGCAGAATCGAAGGACGATCTAAAGCAGATTGCTCGATTCATCGCCCGTGACAAACCGGACGCAGCCCGACAATGGGTGCAGAAGCTGCGCGAGAAATGCCGATTGGTCGCCAAGCATCCAGATGTTGGTGACGCGCGGCCCGAACTTGGTGATGACATTCGATCCACGTACGTTGGCAGTTACGTGATTTTTTTCGGCGAGTGGAAGGATTCCTGGAGGTCGTCAGAGTCATTCGAGGCGATGTCGACGATCCAAAAATCTAGGGGCACGTAACGGAAGGTTTTTACGACACCGCCCTGAACGAAGCAAACGATGCATGAACTGCGAGAGATTGCACCAAAGTCAGCCCGCATTGACAAAGTTGGAAGGTGTGCCGAAGGCCTAGCGTAAAAACCATGTTGTGCGACCGGCAACATCAGTCGATGAACGGCGGGTCAGCAACCCAGCGATCGTCATCCGCAATGATTCGGTGGCCGTCAAACACCAAATCAGTAATTGAGTGAAGCAGTCGCGGGAACATCGGGAGAACGCAATCGCATAGCAGGCCGGTGATTTTGCATGGATCGCAGTAGATGATAGCAGAGCCGCCATAAGGCGGAACACAATGCAGCAAGCGATCCGTGAGGGACGTCGGTTCGGCATGGACCAAGACGCCAATGGTGTCGTCGCGTTCAGCCACAACGTACGAAAATTGTGTTGTGCAGACGAGGATGCCAGTAAGCGTAACCGATGGTTCGCGATCTGGAGCATCGTCAAGGGTTAGCGAAAGAGCTTGGGCAACATTCACGGTAGGTCGCACAACGGAAGGTTTTTACGACACCGCCCTAAACGAAGCGGACGATGCCTGAACTACCGGAATTTGTACCAACGGAGGGCGGCTTGCACAAACAACAGCGGTGTGCTGAAGGCCTAGCGTAAAAACCCTGTTATGCACCATCCGCGATGCGTTGAAGCCTTCGTTCTAGGAAGACGAACCCGTCAACGAGCATTGGCGGATACTGTTCCGTATCAATTCTCGTTGCTCGACGAACCAAAACGTCAGATCGCCACAACTCTTGCGCGACAATACGATACGTCAAGTCTTCATCGCCGGGGGAAGTCGTGCCGGTTGAAACCACACGCCATCCACGTTTGGAAAACCCGACGCACGCGGTCCAAACGAGTTGTCGGCCAGAAGACGAAGCTTCGATCTCGTCATCGGACTCGCCAAAGCCGAGAAGCTCAAGTTGCATGACGTCTGGAAAATGGCGGGACACATGAACGACACGCAGAAACGCGGACGTGGCGTTCAGCGGAATCTGAATAGTGTCTCCGTACGTCGCGCGTGGGCGGCGAAACATTGAGCCTCGATGGCGTATAACGGAAGGTTTTTACGACACCGCCCTAAACGAAGCGAGCGATGCCTGAACTACGAGAGATTGTACCAAGGCCATGGCCCGTTGCCAAAGAGCCAAGGTGTGCCCGAAGGGCCTCAGCGTAAAAACCATGTTATACGCCCCGGCCACTACGATTGCGGCCGAGTCCAGTCACGCAACGCATCAACCAAGACTGCGAAAAACGGATAGTCGTCATGCGACGAGACGTCAGAGCAGCACCGCAACAAACGAGTCAGTTCGTTGCGATCGGCAATTTTCACCGTGTCCGAGGCGGCGTCGAACACAAACAGGGAATTGGGGTCGAACGTCGCGGTGTCGCGTGGCAGGAGATTGGAGGAATGAGATAGCTCGGCGAGAAAGTCCGCGAGCTGGGGGAGCAGAATCATCGCATGCGACCAATAGCCGGTCGTGCAGCTGCCATCACCCAGAGGTGCGCCATCGGTGTCACGGAAGTCTATGCCCATCGAAAACCTAGGGGCGTATAACGGAAGGTTTTTACGACACCGCCGTTACCGAAGCGGTGGAGTTTGAATCACCATAAATTGTACCAATGCCAACGCCCGTTGCCTAGCAACGAAGGTGTGCCGAAGGCCTAGCGTAAAAACCATGTTAGGCGACCGTTGCCATCACGAGCCAAGGTGGAATTTCTTGAACTCGTCGCTAGGTTCGCGGTCAGAATAGACGTAAACGGAGTTTCCGATGGGATCGAGAACGGAGAATCCACGGTCACCCCACGGGTGATCCTCAAGCGGCATCACGGCTTGGAGGCCCGCGCCAGTTAAACGCGCGTGTTCCGCGTCAACATCGCCAACCTTGAAATTGAGCATAACTCCCGCCCCACCAAATGCGGGGGCCTCGCCCTGTGGTTGCATGAACTGAAGCGTCGGCCCGTCGCCGTTGATGCGCAGGCTGACATACCAACCGCAGTCAAAAATCGGGCGAGCGGCGAAATGTCGAGTATAGAAGTCGCGACACTCGTCAACGGATTGCGTGCAAAAACAAGTGGAGAGTTCGTCTGTCTTCATTGCGGGTGGAACTACCTGTGATCTAGGTCGCCTAACGGAAGGTTTTTACGACACCCGCCCCGAACGGAGCGAACAAGTGTCGAATCACCAGACAGTTTACCAAAGGATCGCCGCTTGAACAAA
>NZ_NIZW01000036.1 GCF_002727185.1 Rhodopirellula bahusiensis | reverse complement strand
GTGGAACGGCCTACGTCGCATGCATGACTTCACGCTCGCTTGGCGAGCGTTCGGCCGTGCCGAACAATGACGACTTACGTATAACTGACAGGGCCGTTAGGCCCGGTTACGTGCACAGAATCTTGTCGCCAATTGCTTGGCGGCGTACCACTACGATCATCGCGAGCTCCACGCTGACTTGCCTGCGGCGACGATTGAAAAGGTTAAATTGACTTGCGTGTGCTGCCGCGGATTGGTGGAGCTGCATGTTCAGAGGTTGAAAGCTCTGTAGTGGATGTCTCGACGCTTGCTGGCTCCCCAGATGCCCCAGCCGCGTCTGCCGCGTCTGCCGCGTCTGCCGCGTCTGCCGCGTCTGCCGCGATTTTACAATTTGAAATTGTAAATTTACCTTTTTCAATTCCCCAAAACCAATCAACCAGCATCCACACCAAACCGATGCACAGTCGTTTCCTTCAGTGTGTCGCCCGGACGCAGAAGCGTGCTTTTGAAGTTCGGGTGATTGCAAGCATCGGGGTAGTGCTGCGTTTCCAAGCAGAACGCTTCGTGCGACTTGTGCCCAGCTGACGAAGCGTTGCCGCCGAGGTGATTGCCGGTGTAAAGCTGCATGCCGGGCTGAGTCGTTTCAATCTCGAACGTTCGCCCGGTCTTCGGATCCACCACGCGAGCGGCGGGGCGAAGCGTGCCAGGTTCCCCCGCGACGACATAGCAGTGATCGTAGCCTTTCGTGGCGGGCAACAGATCGATGCGTTTGCCAATCGTTTCCGGATGCAAGAAATCGAACGGCGTGCCAACAACCGATGACGTCGATCCGGTCGGGATCAGATCGTCATCAACATCCAATGTCTCGTTGCAGTGCAGCAAGGCGACGTGATCGTGGACCGAGCTCGCACCGCCGTCGCCGGGAGAGATCCCGGTTAAATTCCAGTAGCTGTGATTTGTCAAATTCACATGCGTTGGCTTGGTCGTTGTCGCAGTGAACTCGATCGTCAGCTCACTCGCGTCGTTCCATCGGTATTCGGCCGTCACCGTCACCTCACCGGGAAAACCTTCGTCGCCATCTGGGCTGACCAAGCTGTACCGAACACCGATCTCAGGATTGCCTTCGGAGTCTTTTCCGGAGATCAGATCCGCGTCCCACCACTTGTGCGAAAAGTTAACTTCACCGCCGTGCAGGCAGTGTTTGCCATGATTGACGGTGACCTGATAGGTCTCCCCATCGATGTCAAACTTCGCCAAACCAATGCGATTGCAGAATCGGCCGATTGAGCTGCCAAAACCCGGGTGCGAGTCCAAGTAGCGATCGATCGAGTCGAACACCATGTTCACGTTGGCCAGTTTGCCATCGCGGTCTGGCACCTCAACCTCGAGCAGCGATGCTCCCCAGTTCATCACCGAAACACGATGGCCGTGGGAGTTGGTCAGAGTGATCTTCTGGACCGGCTTTCCGTCCTTGGTTTGGCCAAACGGGGTTGTGACGAGGCTCATGAATCGCTGCGGAGAAAAGAGAAATGCGGATTTGAGTCGCGAATTTGCGAGCTCTGTAGACTGTCATTTTCGCGGGTCGTCCGCAAGGTGCGAAGCCCCGGACGCAAGTCCGGTAGAGCAAGGTTCAATCTCCGGTTCCACCGAATCACCACCGTCAGGTGAAACCAGGCCTACACCTGTGGCCCTGAGTCCCTTTCCCCTTCCCACTAATGCTGCGGTCGAAGTTTCCACGCGATCATGCACGCGGCGAGTGCCACAATCAGCAAACTGCAGGCGAAGTATCCGATCACCAACGCTGGTTGGCCCGCATAAGTTTCTTGCCCCCGCATCAACAATGATCCCATCGGCAGTGAAAACAACGCGGAGAATGGGCTGGCCACACCGGTCCACTCGATCCACTGTTGCACCGTCGAGGACAAACCCAACGTTGACGCCAGCACTCGCATGCCCGGCGGCACCACGTACAGCACAATCAAGGCCACGTAGGTGGTCATCAACGCCATCGAAGTTCGTTCTTGATACAGCGAAGCGGTCATCGCGATCACTGCATTGACGACGCTGACCATGACCGGAATCGCGAACATGCCGACGATCAGCGGCCAACTCGGATAGAAGTCCGTGTTCAGCCCCACGCCCAGCAACATGGGCCAAACAAGGAAACTGGTCAGCACAAAAGCGACGCGAAAACCGACAACGAACTTGCCCCAGAAAATCTTCCAGGGCGACAACGTGGTCGTCATCAACAATTCCAACGTCTGTCGTTCACGTTCGCTGGTCATCGTTCCGGCGAGGAACACGGGCCCAACCAACATGTTGAACACGATCACATACACCGCGAACCACGGCGAGTGAGGCGTTTGCCAAAACAACAACGCACCCATCAACGGAATCGCCAGCAAGATGCTGATCTGGATCACCAGCCTCAGCATCAACGTGCCTTGGCTGAAGATCTCGCCGTGGATCTCTTTGTCATAAACCGGGTTGGCACCATCGGCCATCAGCGTTTCGCGACGAGGTGGCGCGAACAATCGGTCCGGGAATTGATCGGGCTGGATCACCAACCCAACCGCCTCGGCGGCCTCTTGTTCCAAGTCAACAACCTCTTTGCCTTCGCTGCCCACATCGGGCGGATACAACATTCGCGAAGCCGCCGCGGCGCACATCAGCGTGACCGCCGCCAGCGCGAACGCGGGCACAACCAACACCACCACTTTCAGACGGAGCAAACCGTCACCGGCCAACATTTGCCACATCAACACGCCACCGATCACCAACGGCAAGATCAACAAGTAACTGACAACGAGTGAGTTGCTGGTCCGCGAAAAATAGCTGCTGCAAAAAACACCGATCGCACCGAACAACACCACCGAGATGAACAGCCCGAGATACGCGGCCGCGACTTCGTAAACGCTGACTCCACCAAGCGGCAAGAACAAGACGATGATCGGCAACGATGCGACGATCAGCAGTGCCAAGTGAGTCAGCGCAGCGACCAGTTTCCCCAGCACAATCGCGCCGGGTTTCAACGGACTGGCGAGCAACATCTCATAGGTCTGCCGCTCCTTTTCGCCAGAGATTGTCCCGGCGGCGAAACTGGGAGCCATCAACGACGCGATCACGTATTGGCCGAGGAAAAACAAATCGACCAACCGACGTGCGGACGGCGGGTCTTGGCTCAAATCCAATCGCTCATCGCTTGGCCAAGCCACCAACGTGACCGCCGCCAACACCAATTGGTAGATCAGCAACAACAGGAACGATCGATTCGTTCGCAAGTTGACCAGCAATTCACGCTGCAGCACCGGGTTGTTGCGAAACGCCGCGATGGGATTGATTCGCAACGTGTTGACGACCGACGCCAGCATCGATCGCAACCACGTCGCAACCGGATTGTCGGCTGTTCCGGCAGAAGTCGCGAGTGACGAGATCGGCGGGTCAGCGATCGGCTTGTTCAATGCAATTCTCGTTGAGTGGCGATCGACCAAGAAACGCGAACTTGACGCAATGAAACTGCCGCCGCGGGCGCGACAAAATCAGAGGCGTGTCTTGGATGCTTGGCCCGCTTGTTCGCAAACAAATCGCGGAACGGCAAAACCGGGCAGACGCGATTCTAACTGACTGATCAGCGCGCGACCACGTTCCTGGTCGACTTCGAAGTGGGCCGCTCCGCGAACTCGATCCAATTGATGCAAGTAATACGGCATCACTCGCAGATCAATCAGCCGTCGGCACAACGATTCCAATACATCCACGTCGTCGTTGATTTCTCGCAACAAGACGGCTTGGTTCAGCACCGGGATTCCCGCATCGACCAACCGCATCAGCGCCGCACCGGTCTCGTCGTCCAGTTCCGCCGGATGATTGCAGTGCACGACCACCCACGACGTCAATCGAGACGCTCGCATGTTTTCGATCCATGAATCCGTCACGCGAGACGGAATGACGATCGGCATGCGCGTGTGCCATCGAAGACGACGCACATGAGGAATGGCCTCGATTTGTTGCATCAACTTTGCCACCGAATCATCTGTCAACGTCAGCGGATCACCACCACTGAGCAGCACTTCCTCGATCGAATCATTTTCTCGCAGATACTTCAGCGCCAAATCGAGGTGATTGCCTCGGCTGCTGTTTTCGCTGTAAGGAAATTCGCGACGGAAACAGTATCGACAATGAATCCCACACGCGCCCGTTGTGATCGCGAGCGCACGACCGTGGTATTTGTGAAGCAAACCGGGTGCGACCGCCGCGTTCAAATCGCCCACCGGATCGCTGCTGAATCCTTCGGGCGATTCCGCTTCCTCGGGCAATGGCAGTACTTGCCGAAGCAGCGGATCGTTCGGATCGCCCGGCTTCATCCGCGCGGCAAACTCCAGCGGCACGAAAACGGGAAAACCATGATCGTCGGCCAGCGAACCGCCGGAATCGCCTTCTAGAGAAGGCAAATTCAGGTGTCGACGCAGTACTCCCACCGAACGAATGGCCCGCTTCATCGAGCCCCGCCAATCCGCGGTTTCGGGTTGTGTTTTGGTTTGCAAGGACTCTTGTTTCAACTCATCGTGTTTCTGGACAAAAACATCGTCTGAACCTTCGTTTCTGAGCGGTTCCCCCACCGGGACAAACTCCGTTTTGGCCGTTAAACTGCCTCCTCGAACGTTTCCTTCCAGGACTCGGTTCACTGATTTCTTTCCGTTTGGCTTTTCCGATTGATAGTGGAGCCCACCGTGGCAACGTACAACACCAGCGATTTTCGCAAAGGACTGAAGGTTCAAATCGACGGCGAACCTTATTTGATAACCGAAATGAACTTCGTCAAACCCGGCAAGGGCAACGCGATGTACAAGTGCAAGATGAAAAACTTGATTCGCGGCACCACGCTGGACCGGACATACAAGGGCGGCGACTCATTGGAAGCCGCTGATGTGGAAACCACTTCGGTGCAATTCTTGTATCGCCAAGGGCAAGACTACGTGTTCATGGACGGCACCACGTTCGAGCAGTACGAAGTTCCCAACGAAGTCGCCGGCGAGATTTGGAAGTACCTCAAGGACGGCACCGAGTGCTCGATGACGCTTTACAACGGCGCCGCGATCATCGTCGAACCGCCACAACACGTTCAACTGGAAGTCACCGAGTGTGGCCCCGGCACCAAGGGCGACACAGCAACCAACGTTACCAAACCAGCGATGGTGGAAACCGGTGCCGAGTTCAACGTGCCTGGATTCATCAAGGAAGGCAACGTGATCAAGATCAACACGATCAACAACGAGTACGTCGAACGCGTCAACAACTGATCCCACAACCCTCGGCAACGTTGTTGCTCCACTGGAAAAGCTGGCGTTCCAACGTGAACCCGGTCACCTGAGGTCCCCATGGTCAACACGCTCTTCCTGCCCGAACTTCGCGAAATGCTGCAACTCGGTCAGGAGACTGACCTGCGGGAATTTTCCGTGACGTTGAATCCCGGTCGAACCGCGGAGTTCATGGAAGGGTTGGAAGACGCCGAAGTGTGGGCGGTGTTGCAATACGCTGAGCCCTACCGGCGAGCGGAGATTTTCGGCTACTTCGAAGAAGACCGAAAGCTGCACATGCTGACTCGGGAACCGGCGGAACAAGCCGCCGAGTTGATCGAGGAAATCCCGCCCGATGACCGGGTCGACTTGATCCAAGCTTTGTCTGCGGAAACGGTCGCGAAAATTTTGCCGCTGTTGCCGGCAATTGATCGTCGCGACATCGAGCGATTGCGTTCGTATGTTGAAGGCACCGCCGGGTCGTTGATGACGAGCGACGTCGCGAAGTTGGCCGAACGCTTCACCGCTCGGGAAGCACTCGAAGAACTGGGGCGCCGGGCCAGCGACTTGGAAACGATTTATTACCTGTACGTGGTCGACGACAACAACCTGTTGCGTGGCATCGTGTCGGCGCGGCAATTGGTCTCCGCCATCAGCAACACGACGAAGACGCTGGGCGACTTGATGGAAACCGATGTCGTCGTCGCGCTCGTCGGCGAAGACCAAGAGTCCGTCGCGGCAAAGGTCGAACGGTTCAACCTGCTTGCGATTCCCGTGGTCGATTCAGGCCGCCAGTTGCTGGGCATCATTACGCATGATGATGTCATCGACGTCGTCCGAGAAGAACTGACCGAAGACGCACAACGGATTGCCGCGGTTGCGCCGCTCGAAGACGACTTCTTGCGAATCGGCTTGTTCAAACTTTCGTACAAACGTGGCATTTGGCTGACGATTCTGTTCTTCGCCGCGTTGCTGACCGCGTTTGCGCTGCGTGCCTACGAAGATGAGCTGGAAACGTTCGCGTGGTTGGTTTGGTTCATTCCTTTGATCATCAGCGCCGGCGGCAACTCGGGCAGCCAATCGGCAACCCTGGTCATCACCGCAATGACGGGCGGCGAAGTCAAAAACAGCGATCTGCCGCGAGTTCTTTCGCGGGAATTCGTTGTCTCGTTGCTGCTGGGCGGTTTTTTATCGCTGATCGGTTTTTTGGTCGCCCTCGCGATCGCTCCGACGGCATGGGCCGCCTTGGTGATTCCGTGCACGTTGTTGTCCGTGATTTTCTGCGGCTGCATGTGCGGCGTGACCTTGCCCATCCTGTTTAAACGGATGGGTTTGGACCCGGCTTTGATGAGCAACCCCTTTGTGGCCGGAATTGTTGATATCTTAGGCATCGTGATTTACATCAACGTCGCCCGCGTCTTGCTCGGCTGATTCTGCCCCATCGGTCGAAACACCGGTTTGATGACCCGCGTGCCTCGTCGCTTGTCACCGTCTATCAACTCATCAAGCAACTCTTTCTAAGGACCGATTTATGTCGTCTTGGCCCATTGGTGTATTCGCTTCCATCGACGCGGGCCTGGGAGTTGCTTGGCCGGTCATTCGCGAACTCGGATTGCCCACGATTCAGTTACACGCACCGCATGCTAACAATCGCACTCCGGAAGCCGCTCAGAAGTTCAAGTCGCAACTTGATGAATACGGCATCCAGTGCACCGCCGTCTTTGGTGGCTTCGATGGCGAAAGCTATGCGGACATTCCAACCGTCGTCGAAACCGTGGGGCTGGTACCGCCAGCAACCCGGCAGGCTCGGCTGAAAGAGATGATGGAGATCAGCGACTTCGCACGCCTGTTAGGTGTTGACTGCGTGGCGCTGCACATCGGCTTTGTTCCGCACGATTCGGCGGACGCGGACTACGAGAGCATCGTGGAAGTCACCCAGCAATTGTGCGACCACTGCCGAGTCAACGAACAATTCCTGCATCTCGAAACCGGACAAGAAACCGCCGAAGGATTGCTGACGTTCATCGACTCGGTGCAACGAGACAATCTGAAGATCAACTTCGATCCCGCCAACATGATCCTGTACGGTTCAGGTGACCCGATCGAGGCGCTTCGCAAAGTAGGATCGCACGTTCGCAGCGTTCACTGCAAAGACGGCACCTGGAGCGATCAACCGGGCGTCACCTTCGGACGCGAAGTCCCACTCGGACAAGGCGACGTCGGCATGGAGACGTATCTGAAGACGCTACGTGAGATCGGCTACGCGGGAGCGCTGACCATCGAACGAGAAATCCCCGAAGACCCGGCACGTCAGAAAGCCGAGATCGGCGAAGCAATCGAACTGCTCACCAAGATACGGAGCAGTGTCCTCGCTTGAGCGGTCTTCGAAGGTCTACGGCTGGATAGCAAATGCTGGCGTTGCAAAGGCCAGCATTGCGTTCCTATAAGATTGCAACCAATCGAGTGATGCTTAGCAAGCGGGTGAAACTACACGACGACGTCGCCAGAAGACTCCTCCTAAACTTGCCGCGCTGAGGATGGCCAGCGAGGATGGCTCGGGAACAGCAGAAGCTTGTAGACTTGCTCCAGTCATCCCAACCAACACGTTGCCATCAATAGCGCCAACCGCAGGGACTCCCACGTTGTTCAGCTGCAAATTGATCGCGTTAGTTTCCAATGATGAACTTGAAATGCCGTCCCCGACTATATCTTGCTCATTCAAGGTCAAAGTCGCCCCACCCAAAAATGTTGACAAACCAAAGTCGAAATCTGCGGCAATGTCACCATTTAATAACGCACCAACCTGCGCACCATTAACAAAAACCCGAAAATTGGTGACGTTCATTGTTCCAACTGGACTGAGTGCTCCGAAGTCTCCATCAACCACCGAAGAAACCGTAATGGCGTCCGCCGTGATCGAGAGGACATCGGCCAACGCCGGAAGTTCACCAATCGAAAGGTCAAAGTCTACAATTTGCTGATTACCAGTCGCATTTCTGGATCCCAGACCACCATCGACCGTGGACGAGGCCAGGACGTCTACTGAACTGGATCCGACACCGATCGCCGTAATTAGAGGATTGATGCCAGCTGATGCTGAGACGTTTAGGACTTCTTGGTCAAATGAATACGCCGTGGGTGCGGTGCCTGCAACAGATGGACCGACGGTCAAATCGCCGTCGACTGCAGCGCCACCACCAAGCAAACTTACCTCAAGGTCAGCAGTCAAAAAGCTCGACGAGCTTGTGCCTCCTATCACCGCTGAATGTGCAACGTTGGGTAGTGTCATGAGCATGCCGACTACCACGAATATAAGTTTCTGTCTCATGGGCCAAACCTGAATGGTGGGGTGGGGAATGATAGCCGTCGCAGAATCAACAGCCTTCCCATTTTACGAGTGCCCAAAGCCTGAAAACCCATTCATATTGAATGTGAGGGGTATCCCCTTTGAGCAAAACTTCACTTGTAGGCATTTGAACATCGGTGATGTCGCGCAGAACGCAGTCAAATTGAACTCGTGCTTTTCAGCCTGACATCCCAACACCAACTCAAGTTGAGTTTTCTAATTGTCGCTAACAGCTGCCACCCCTCGGTTAGAAAGTGATGGTTCAACTAACGTAAATCACGGGATCTACAGTGCATCGATTGGATAAAAGCAATCGTCAATTCCACCTCGATAGAATCATTCTTTGATGTTTGCGTTCCAAGCGACCCCTCACAATGGTGCCACACTCCCGACCACACCACCCGCATAAGCGATGCGTCCCCCATCCCCATGAGATTTCAATGAGACACTTTTGCATTATCGGCATCGCCTTCGCTTTCTTGGCTGGTTCGGCGGTTGGTCAGGTCAACGCTCAACCGAAGCAACCCAATGTGTTGATGGTGGCGGTTGATGACCTCAATCATTGGTTGACGTTCATGGGGCGGAATCCTCAAGCTCAAACGCCTAACTTTGATCGCTTGGCTAAGATGGGTTTGGCGTTCACCAACGCCTACTGCGCGGTACCCGCTTGTGAACCATCTCGATGCGCGTTGATGGGTGGGCGTCGACCTTGGACCACCGGATGCTACAAGAACGGTGACCAGTGGAAGAAGTACCAACCGGCCGGTGATGGGTTGTCGGCTCAGTTCTTGAAAGCGGGATACAACGTCTTCGGTGCCGGCAAGATCTACCACTCGATGGACAACCATCCCTCCGAATGGACAGACTACATGTCCAAGAAGGGCTTTTCAGCCAACGGTCCGGGCGTGCAAAAGATGGATGGATTTCACAACGACAAAGTTCATCCCGACCTGAAGGACAAAGACCTGATCGATTGGCACACGACCGACTACTGCATCGAACGGATGAACGCGGATTCCGACCAACCGTTCTTCATCGCCTGTGGACTCTACAAACCGCACCTGCCATTCGTTGCACCAAGGAAATACTACGACGCCTTTCCGCTGGATTCGATTCAACTTCCGCCCCACCGCGAAAATGATTTGGATGACTTGCCACCGGCTGGTCTGCGGATGGCGGGTGCCGACAAAGACCACAAGAAGTTCTTGAAATCTGGTCGTTGGAAGGCGGCCATCCAGTCTTACTTGGCGACGTGTGCCTACACCGACATGAACCTGGGCCGGTTGCTGGACGCGTATGAAAGCAGCCCACAAAAGAACAACACGATCTTAGTTCTTTGGACCGACCACGGTTGGTCACTCGGCGAAAAGCAACACTGGCGCAAGTTCGCCTTGTGGGAAGAACCGACGAGAACGCCGATGATCTGGGTCGTGCCCGGCATGACCACGCCAGGAACACTTTGTGAACGGACCGTGGATTTGATGTCGGTCTATCCCACGCTTTGCAAATTGGCTGGGGTGCCGGTTCCTGAGCACGTGGAAGGTCACGAGATCACTTCGTTGCTCGAGGACGCAGATGCCGAGTGGAACATCCCCGCGATCACGACTCACGGTTACGAGAACCACGCCGTTCGTAGCGAACAGTATCGCTACATCCGGTACGCGAACGGCGATGAGGAGTTGTACGACAGCCGCAACGATCCGTATGAGTACGACAACTTGGCCGGCAAGCCGGAGTTGCAAATCGTCAAAGATGAGCTGGCAAAATGGTTGCCGAAAGATGCGGTGAAGCCTAAGCGATAACGGAACCGGCGTTCGTTCGGATGAAGTCGGTGGCTTGGCTGGGAAATCCTTGAGCAGCTTTCGCCTTTTGGAGGTCGTGCAGTTTTTAGATGCTGTATTGCCGGGCGTTTGTCATCACCCTCCCTCTGGGAGGGTCGAGCGAAGCGAGGGGAGGGCTGAGCATTGGATCCAGCGCGTAACCCTCCCCGGCCCGAAGCGGGCCGACCCTCCCAAAGGGAGGGTGAAATAAAACTGCACGACCTCTTTGCTCGAGGGGGGGCGACGGACTTGGAAGTCCATCGTACGGGGGTGGGTTCACGATGGGGACCATCGTGCTACAGGTTGTTGGATTTTGGGGGAAAGCACGAAAAAACCCAGTTGGGAGTTCCAACTGGGTTTCGTTTTTTTAATTGAGGCGACGTTGTATCAACCGTCGGTCTTTTCGGCTTTCTTTTTGAAGCCCTTGCTGAACGCTTTGTCGCTGAAGACCAATTCAGCTTGCTTCTTTTCCTCGGTGCCTTCGACCTTGCCCTTGCAATTGTTGCAGCAGAAAGCGACTTTCGCACCATCGACTGTGATCAACGTTTCGGGGTTCAGTTTGCCGCCAGTCAGTGGGCACGCTTTCTGTTCGTACTGTTTGGTTTGAACCAGTTGGCGGTTGGCCTGAGTCGCGAACTTCTCAGGTGCCTTGGTGAATTTGCCTTCGCAGCCGTTGCAGCAGAAGAACACCTTGCCTTCTTTGTATTCGGCTGACTTGCTCGCTTGAGCATCGCGTGGAGCGACGACGCACTTCACGTCTTTCAAGTCCACGGTTTTTTCCACGGCGTCCGCGGCAACCACGGTGGTGGTGGCGACCAACAGGACCGCCAGGGCTGAGATCCAACGTTTAGCCATCGTTTGACTCTTTCCAATGAAAGGAAGGGACCGCCGCAAAAAAGTGCAAAGCGGTGAATTGACGCAGTTTGACAGCGTTCAAGCTAATTCGTGGAGGGCTACGATGTCAAATCCGGATCACTCGGATTCCCCTTTGGATTTCGCATTTAGACGGGCTCGCGCTGCCTCCCAGGGACTCAGCGCAGCCGCGGGAGATGCTTCCGGCTGTGGAGCCTCCTCCGGTGATTCAGGTTCGGGCTCAGGCGTTTCGGCAACCGGCTCTGGTTCCGCAACCGGCTCTGGTTCTGCGACAGACTCGGGCTCCGAAATGGGCTCAGGATCGGCAACCACAGCTTCGACGACCGGCGATTCTGGCTCCGGTTCCACCGGGATTGGCTCGGCCGCAACGGGCTCTGGCTCGCTTTTGACCGGCTCCTCCACAGCTTCCGGCAGCGCAGCTTCCGCGGCTGGTTCGGCATTGGTTTCGCCCGCAGCTGAAGACTCAGCTTCGACTGTTTCTGGGACAGCGGCTTCGGATTCCGCCCCAGGCCACACTGATTCGGACGAGTCGTCTTCGCCCGCTTCGGACGCTAAACGCTCTAGTTTTGCTTGTTTTTTCGCCAACCGCCGCGCCACGTGCTGAGCCGCCAAGTCCTCCATCGAGAAGACCGTTTCAGGTTGTTCTCGCCCGGTTTGCTTCAGATACAGTTCCGCGATGAATTCTTTCAGCGGTTTTTTCCAGGGCTGGTCTTTGATATTTGCGTAACTGGGAAATCGCCGCGGCTCCAAACCCAATTCGCGGGCCATTTGGACTTCGGCGTGAGTCAGGTTGTATTGTTTTCGGATCGCGATCCAAGGCAGGAATTTGTGTGGGATTCTGGCTTTTTTGTTCTTCGCCATGTGGCTTTCGTGAAATTGTGGGGAGGATCTCGGGGTGCGTCTTCGCTGGTTCGGTCTTGACGTTTTAGTGTGACGCCTCGTATTGAAGCAGAAGTGTTTGAACGCGTCAGTGCGTCGACACCGTCGAAAATGGACTTTCGACTATCCCGCATTTATTTCACGGATGAGTCTCGCCATGACTGCTAGCAACCCCGGCGTCCCTCTATTGGATGTCAATCGCGATAACGCCCCGCACCGCGACGAATTCCTCGAAGCACTCACCGAAGTGCTCGACAGCGGCCGTTTTCTGTTTGGTCCCGACGTGACCGAATTGGAAAATGAAGTCGCCGCCTACACCCAAACGCCCAACGCCGTCGGTTGTGCCTCCGGAAGTGACGCATTGTTGCTGGCGTTGATGGCATTGGAAATCAAACCGGGCGACGAAGTCATCGTGCCGAGCTTCACGTTCTTCGCCTCCGTCAGCTGCATCACCCGGTTGGGTGCGACGCCAGTTTTCGCGGACATTCTGCCTGACACCTACAACATAGACCCTGAATCGATCGCGACGCTGATCACCGAGAAAACTGCCGCGATTATTCCGGTTCACTTGTTCGGTCAGTGCGCCCAAATCGATCGAATCTGCGAAATCGCTGCTGAACACGACATTCCTGTCGTCGAAGATGCTGCCCAAGCCATCGGTGCCGCTTACAAAGACCGCCCGGCTGGCAGCTGGGGAACAGCCGGTTGCTTTAGCTTCTATCCCACCAAGAACCTCGGTGGCATGGGCGACGGCGGAATCTTGACCGCGACCGACGCTGGCTTTGCCGATCGTTTGCGATTGTTCGCGGGACACGGAATGCGTCCGCGTTACTACCACCAAGTCGTCGGGATCAACAGCCGCTTGGACACGTTCCAGGCCGCCATTCTTCGCGTCAAACTGCGTCACCTCGATGCCGCCGTGGAAGCTCGCACAATCAATGCCAATCGATACACCCGACTGCTGACCGAAGCTGGTTTGGTGGGCGACGATCAACTGGGCACGCCATACCACGACGCCGACGCTCGTCATGTTTGGAATCAATACACGCTGCGAGTTCACGGTGGTCGCCGCGACGCATTGCGAGCCCACTTGGCCGAACGCAAGGTTGGATCGGAGATCTACTATCCGGTTCCGATGCACAAACAAGAATGCTTCGCAGACGTTCCCTTCCGTGACAACGGTTTGGAACACACCGAGACAGCCAGTGCGGAAGTGCTGAACCTGCCGATCTTCCCTTCGCTCACTGAAGCCGAACAGATCCAAGTTGTCGAATCGGTGGCTTCGTTCTTCCAACAAGCCAACCGCGTCGCGGCTTGATCCACTTCAAAATTTCGAACGGGCGAGTCTCCAAGGTCAACCGACTTTCGGGCACTCGCCCGCTCTGCATGATACACGGCTTTCTGAATCCCTTCTCTCGACTTTCTGATTCAGCCATGACTGTGACTCACACTCAGTCGAACACTTCGCTTCCACAACGAACGATCCAGTGGTTCCCCACTGGGTTGGCTTTGATCGTGTTCACGTTGTCGATGCCGACACTCGCCAAGGCGGACGAGTCCGACCTCGCTGCGGCGACGGGTCAGCTTCTGCAACAAACGCATGGTGCCCAATGGGACGATGCGATCGCGACGGCACGCACGATCGCCGCCAACGACAGCTCTTCCATTCGATCCATCGCAGCGTTGGTTCAATTGGCTCGCCGTTTGGACACGAGCGGCAACCAAACTGAAAACGCAGCCGATGTGCATGACATGGCGGCCTATGCGGTGATGCGATTGAGGGACAACGATCCTGATTCGCTGAACGCTGAGCAAACTGCCAATCTACTGCTCAGTGCCGCCAATGGATTGACACGATCGGGCCGGCACACGGACGCACATCGCTGGTTAAACGAAGTCAAACAGCTCGGAATAACTAGCCCCGAGTGGGCAGCCACTTGCATGACCGTTGCATCGGGATTGCTCGATGGCGGCCACCTCGAACTCGCGCAGTCGACCTACCAGATGGTGATCGCAAACGGCGACAGTCCTCAACTTGCGACCGCGAGATTGGGACTGGCTTGGTGCACCGCGATGTCCGGCAAGGACGATCAAGCCGCTCTGACTGCGATCGATCAATTCCTACAGCATCACTCGGATCACGCCGACGTTCCATCCGCGTTGTTGATGCGGATGTCATGCCAGTTTCGAACGGGACAATCGGATTCGGCCGACCAAACGCTTCAACAATTGCTGGAACAACACTCCGCTTCCGGTGCGTGTTTGCAAGCGATCGTGTCACATTGCGGCAACCATCCTTTGGAACCCTGCGATGGACCGCTGGCTGATCATTTGATTCAGCATGCCAAGAAGCTGACCGCCTCGCCACAGTTCACATCGACGTTGAAGCCATCTGCCATCGGTTTGTTGGTTTCCGCCCAACGAGGCGACGCGGGTGCTGAATCGATCTACGCAAATGCCATCGCCACCCGAGACAAAACCGGCGACACGACCGCGGCGATCCTGGAACAACTCACACGAAACGATCTCGACGCCGACGCACAACGAATCGCTCTGCGATGGATCTCACCCGTTGCCGCGGTTGATTCCAAGTCGGGCGAGGACACCGAAGCGATCATCACCGCGGGTGTTCGTGAATCGGCATGTCGCTGGGCAGGCCGAACGTCGAACTGGTCCATTTTGGCCATGGCAGCCAAAGACGAAGAAGCATTCTTCGACGGAAGCGACCAAACCGCTGAACGGCGTGGACGCAACCTGCATGTCGAACGCTTGTTCGCGGAAGCTTTGCTGCAAACGGGTGATGCCAACTCATCGCTCAAGTGGTGGCAACGCATCGTTGACGAAGGTGGCGCGGACGACTTCCCCACGTTGCTTCGTCTTGCCGAGACCGCTTCGTCATCCGGGTCGATCACGGAAGCTGCTCAGCGAATTGCCGCGGCACGTGCTGCGATCTCGACCACATCGCCTCAATCGGCATTGGTGAACTTGCTTGCCGCCGACGTCGAAATTCGCCAATTGAACTTTGATCGCGGACGGTCGCTGCTCGAGAGCGTTGTGCGACTCGGGTCGGCTGACGAAGACGCTCGAGGTCGAGCCCAATGGATGATCGGCGAAACCTACTACATGCAAGAACGATTCGGCGAAGCGATTGACGCCTACCGATTGGTCGAAGGCATCAGCGGCGAAGGCCAATGGACCGCCGCGGCATTGGTGCAAGCCGGCAAATCGTTTGAACAATTGGGGCGGACACGCGAAGCCGCCGTCTGCTATTCCACCTTGGTGCGTCGCTTTGCGAACAGCCAACATGCGACCGGAGCCCGCCGCCGATTGGCCGCGTTGTCACCGGACGCCTCCTCTGAATCCCCACTTCGACGATGAATTCACATCGAAACGAGACTCGTCCCAACGCCAACCGCTTGCGTCCAACGCTCGCGGTCGCGTCGCGATTTTTACCGGTCGTCGTGCTGACGGTCGGGTTGTCGATTTGGTCGAACTGGCACGCCTCCGCCATCGCTCAGAACTTCGGCAACCAAGGCTACAGCCAACCGCGTGCGAACAACGGCTTTGGCAACACCTACAACGATCCCTACAGCTCGGGCAACAATCAAAATTCCTTTGGTGGTGGTCAATACGGAGCCTCCGAACCTGTCGCCCAGATCGCGACTCGCAACACTGCCGGCAACGCCGGTGGAATGTCGATCCCGGAAGCCCCCGCGACCGATCAACTCGCGGGCGAAGGCGAAGCCACCGAAGCATCGGAAGCCTCTTGGGAACCGCCGGCATTCGTCACCAAGATTGCCGAAGGCGGAATGTTGATGATCCCGTTGGCGGTTTGCTCGTTGATCGTCTTGGGACTTTCGATGGAACGCATGATCGCGCTGCGTCGCAGTCGTGTGATCCCGAAACCGTTTGTCCGTCGATTCACCGAATGTGTCGAAGACGGCCAACTCAGCTACGAAGAAGCCACCTCGATCTGCGACGAATTTGATTGCCCGGTCGCGGAAGTCTTCCACGCCGCGGTTCGTCGCTGGGGCCGGCCGATGCTGGAAATCGAACAAGCCGTGATTGACGCGGGCGACCGTGTCGGTGATTCATTGCGACGATTCCTACGCGTCTTTCACGCGATCAGCAACGTGACACCGCTGATTGGATTGTTGGGCACCGTTCTGGGAATGATCCAAGCCTTTGAAACGATCGCTGATCCCAGCGCCGGCGAAAGCGACCTGCTCGCATCGGGAATCAGCACCGCTCTGATGACAACGGCCGGCGGACTCAGCGTCGCAATTCCGGCTTACCTGGCATACATGTACTTCGGTGCCAAATCAGACGGGTACCTCGGCGAGATCGACAAACTCTGCCAACGGGTGATCGATTGCATCTCCGCCGAAGGACTGGAAAACGCTGGCACAGCCAAGGCTCCTCGTAAACGACGGGCAGCCTGATGAAACGCAATCGCGGAACCGAAGACGCGACGATCAACTTGACGCCCATGATCGATGTGGTGTTCCTGCTGGTGATCTTTTTCATGGTCAGCAGCAAGATGGATTCCAGCGACAGCGGCGTGCAAGTCAATGTGGCTTCGGCCGACATGCAATCGATGGCCCGAACGCCCGATCAACGCATCGTCGAAGTTCGCAACGACGGATCGCTGTTGTTGGACGGCACACCGATGTCGTCCGAACAACTGACTAAAACACTCAAACAACAACGTTCGGTGTATCCCGGACTGCAAGTCTCCGTGCGTGGCGACAGCGACAGTTCGCTTCATCATGTCGTGAAAGTCATGCGCCAAATCGAACTCGCCGGTGTGCAAAAGATGGGCGTCAGCGAACGACGCTAACCCTTTTTCTTTCCGCTTATGACCACCGTTTCCAAACCGCCGATGATCCCGGTAGCAGGCGTCGCCGACGCACCGCCGATCGCTTCGTGGGACAACTTGGAAACTCTCTGGGCCGACCCCAACATCGTTCGCGGTGTCGCCTTTGTCGCGGTGACATTTTTGGTCATCACGATCGTTTTGTTTCGCCGTCGCAAAGCCAGCGGTCGCGGTGCAGCGATTGTGTGCTTGATCTTGTCGGTCGGTTTGCACGGCGTGTTGATTCTGTACGTGCCCAAGCTGTCCGTGTTCTGGTCCGGTGGCGGCCCAGTGTCCGATTCAGCCGCCGATGCCGGTGCAGCTGACATCGCGGTCTCGATGTTTGATCCGGAGATGCTAGAAACCCTGCAAGATTCCGCCGACGCGCCCGCGGAACCGTCGCCGCTAGCAGCACTTAAGCTGCCCGAACCGTTGATCCCCGAACGCGAAATGGAATCGGAAACGGCCGAGCAACTGGCGTCGGACGATACGACGCCCGAGCCGGAATCTGACCCAACGCCTCCGCCCGCGGAGATCCCATTGCCATCGATGCCAGCCGTGCTAGCTTCCTCCGCGATGCCGACACAGCCCGCTCTAACTGAGACGAACGATACCGAAGCCGTCGCGACGGACGCTCTCGATTCCAGCATCGACGATTGGTTGCAAACCGCGTTGACGGAACCCATCGCCGAGTCCGATCCGGAAACCATCGAACAATCTTCGCCGGAGATGACAACGCCGCCATCGAACGTTGGCCAATCAAATACAGTTCGCTCGACCGATGAAGCCGCGATCGCAAAAATCGCCTCGGTTCGTTCAGCAGCATCGCTTCCCAAGGAACCATCCGCAGGAACGATCGACGAGGACTTCGCATCACGAGCCGGAGCGGCCAAAGCACAGGCCTTGATTCAAAACGGCGGCGACGCGGACACAGAAGCCGCTGTCGAAGCAGCACTCCGATACCTGGCATCGCAACAACGCAGCGATGGAGCCTGGGATCCCAAAACCACCGGCGCGGGTCAAGAACGAGCTCCCTTGGGTCTGCATCGTGGTGGCGCCGGTCGCAATGCTGAAACCGCAATCACGGGGCTGGCGTTGCTATCGATGCTCGGTTCCGGACACACGCACCAAGAAGGCGAACACCGCGACACCGTTTACCGCGGTCTCGCGTTCCTGCTGTCGCGGCAACGAACCGACGGATCCCTCGCCAGCAACGCGTCAGTCTACGCGGCGCACTACAGCCACGCGATGGCGGGATTGGCTCTCGCCGAAACCGCCGCGATGACCTCCGACCCATCCGCGATGGAGGCCACCAAACGAGCGATCGCCTACACCCGTTCGATGCAACATCCCGTCACCGGCGGCTGGCGTTACAACCGTGGCGACACCGGTGACCTCAGCCAACTGGGATGGCAAGCCTTGCTGATCGACTCGGCCGATCGATCCGACGCGGTGCCCAAGAATCGACGCATGTCTGACGGAATCGCTCGCTTCCTAGATTCAGTCCGGCGAGGCCGTTCAGGCGGACAAGCTTGCTATCGTCCCGGTGAACCGACATCACCGACCATGACCGCCGAAGCGCTCGCGACACGATTGTTGATCGGTCAGAAGTTGCCCGACGCAACCATCCGCGAAGCCGAATCGGTATTGCTGGCCAACTTGCCCGGCCAAGGCAACGGGCCCGACAATTATTACTACTGGTACTACGCCACGATGGCCCTTCATCAGCTGCAGGACGACGCCTGGGATACCTGGAACGCGGCACTGAAACAACGGCTGCTCTCGACGCAGCAACCCGATGGTTCGTGGTCGGATCAATCGCTGTGGGGCGGCTATGGCGGGACGGTTTACACCACTTCGATGGCCACGCTGTGCTTGGAAAGCTACTACCGTCACTCAAGACGTCCTGAATAGCGACGACGTCGCGAGTGACATGCTCGACCAGTTTTCAATCCGCCGGTTCACTCCACCAAGTAGACATCCTGAGCCGCCGGAAATAGACTCTTCGGCGAAATTCGCGTCGTGCCCAATGTCACCACGCGAGCGGTCCCGGCCGCGATCTTCAAGTCGTATTCGGCGGTCGCACCCACCAATTGCACGTGGCCCCACTTAGCATAGATCGGTCGCCGCCAAATTGCACGACAACAAATTCGAGTCGCTCACCGATGCCGTTGGAATGACGGCCTGCTTCAACGCATACAAGACAGCGAAGTGTTCTGGTTGGATTTGATTGAGAACCAAGAAGACGAGACGTTCACCGGCGAACGGATCCACGGTGGTCTCACTTCCAGGCTCAAGTTCCACCAAACGTTCGGGTGGACAATCCAATCCGAGTTCACGAATTCTCTTGCGAAGAGAATTCGCCTTCTCGTTGCTCTCGTGAAGGATCCAGGTTTCCATGTTGTCACTATTCATCCAAGACGCGCTGAAGTCCCTTCAAACGCATCACTCGTGGGTAGGCGTAGTTGTCTTCAATTCCTTTTCGTGGGCTAACAACCCTAGAACCTTCCACCCTCAGATGTCGTGATTTGCGGCTCACTTTGACCATAGGGAAACCCCCTGGTAGATTCCCCTATGCGAATGAGCGGAGTCATTGAAAGCGTTTAGCGGGCGATTAGTCCCCGCTGCCTGACGTGCCGATCATGCGTCGTCTATCTCGATGCCATGCGACGACAAAACTTCTGCGGTTGCACGCGGAGTTCATCTGTCTCGCGCACATTACCCCGACTTCGCCGCACTCGGTGGCATGCGTTCAACGGAGATCGGCGGTCGCGTAGAAGACTTGGACGAGAGAGTCGATTGCACTTCGCAGCATGGCGCCTTTTCATCTGCCGATCTCAGCGCACATCACGCTCACCAGTTAGAGGCAACGATTGCCCGCAAGCAATTCCATCGCAAGACCAGAGGGAACGTAACACCCCCTGGTCAACGTCGTGATTTGCGGTGAATACATGCGAAACAACGCAGTCCAAGAATTTGTCGCTTCAATCGGAACCACCTCTCACATGCGAAATTTGAAGCACTTCAAGCGGTGTTTTTTCAATCAAGAATTAGTTTTTCCTCGCTTCTCCCCCGAGTGGTGACGATAGACCCAACGCTGCATCGTCGCTCTCAACGGACAACTCCGTTTTGAGCAACGTTTTCAAGTGACTGCCCCCACTGAAACAGCAAAGGCGTATTCAATCACTTCGGTGCGATTCCTTTGGTTCGCACTTCCATCGATGAGGGGCACTCACGTGAACGAATCCACGGTATTTCTGATTGAGGAATCATTTGCAGACGGAGAATCCGTTTCGCGATTCTTGCAGTCGTATGATTTGAGGGTCGAGCGTTTCGATCACCCGAGCCAATTCTATGAATCACACGATCCGGGAACTCCCGGGTGTCTCGTTCTGGACCTGAATGTCTCGTTGGTCGCCGGAATCACGCTCGCGGAACAAATTTCGCAACAGGGCTACTGCCCTCCCTACATCATCTTGGGCGGCGAGCCTCGGACTTGCGACCTTGCTCGCGCAATGCGGAGCGGTGCTCGGGACTTCTTCGAGAAACCGCTCGATGTTTCGTTGTTTGTCGAACGTGTGCGAGAGGCGATTGCACACGACGAACAGCAGCGACGACAGTGGGAAGCGGACCAAAGCGTCCAGAAACGCATCAATTCGCTGAGCCCACGCGAACGCCAGATTCTGACATTGGTGATGGACGGGAAGTTGTCGAAACAGATCGCTTCCAAACTCGACATTTCCATCAAAACGGTGGAGGCTCACCGTGCAAACATCTTGCGAAAGATGCACGTCGATTCGTTCATCCAAGTCGTTTGCCTGATCGCCAACAAACGGGAACTGCTGGATACGCAGGTTCGCTCAGTCGCGTAGCGACCATCCCACGCCAAACCAGGATCCATTCGTCGCGAGCGGACGCGAGCGAATGAGGATCTACACACCGGTACCACGGCTTTCCGTGCAAGTACTGCCCTTACACGGGATCATCTCTTTCTGGCAATCTTCCTTTGCCCCGCCCAAAACCCAATCGAATGACTGATTGATGCGAGTGGCGATTTCTTCTCGATTGCACGACTGGTTGGACGTTTTTGACGCGGGTGCTTCAATGGTGACGGCACGATTGTGAATTGCGGTGTCTCCCGCCGTGACAATGCCTTGCCTGACCACGATGATGCCCCGAGCGATTCCACTGGCAACAACGCGAAAAACCGTCTGTTTTCTCGGCCAATCCAGCTCCCGCCTTTCGATTCACCTTGTTTGACACGCATGGACTCATCCCAATTTGCTGACGCGGTTTCTCCGGATGACCAGTCGATTTTGCGAGCCCTGACTCGGATCGGGCAAAGCATTGGGCTGCCGATTGATCTGGCCGACGTGCTGTCCAACGAATCCATGCCCGAAGACGAAGACCCGTTGTGGGTGCTGCAAACGAGCGCGATGCAGGGTGGTATCGTGCTGGACGAAACGCGTTTGGATTCCGGTGCCGAGGCATTTGGCTTTCTCGCCGAGGGCAACCCGATCTTGCTGGCCTACAGCGACGGTTCGCTGAGAGTCCTCGAAAAAGCCAATTGGCGATCCGTCGAGATGTTCTCGACCAACGACCAAGTCAACTCGAAGGTGATCAGCCGCTACAAACTCGGCCAACTTTTCGCGACGTCACCTGCTCCACGGATGTTCATCGCTCGGAAAGAGTTCGAATGCGATTCGATCTCGGCCACCTCGCATGGTCACGGAGGCCATCACGAGCATCCCACGCCGATGCGTCGTTTCATCACGCTGCTGAATTTGGACCGCCGCGACATTTGGATGGTAGTCCTGTTTGCACTCGTCGCCGGGGTGCTGAGTTTGGCGACACCGCTCGCGGTCGAGTCGTTGGTCAACGTGGTTAGCTGGGGCACTCAGCTTCAGCCGCTGATCATCTTGGGGCTGATGCTGTTGACGTGTCTCACCATCGCCGGCGTGCTGAACGTATTGCAAACCGTCGTCGTCGAAATAATCCAGCGTCGGCAATTCGTCCGAATCGCCAGCGACCTCGCCCATCGATTTCCCCGAGCCAACCAAGAACACCTTCGCGGCGAGTGCCCGCGAGAACTCGCCAACCGTTTCTTTGACATCATGACGATCCAAAAAGCGACCGCGGTGCTGTTGCTCGATGGTGTCTCGATCGTCCTGACGACTGTCTTGGGGATGATCGTCTTGGCGTTCTACCATCCGTTCCTACTTGGGTTCGACATCGTGTTGGTCATCGCGATGGTTTCGATCATTTGGTTGCTCGGACGCAATGGCATCCGCTCGTCGATCGAAGAGTCCATTGCCAAGTACCGCGTCGCGCATTGGTTGCAGGACGTCATCGCCCAACCCTCCGTGTTCAAATCCAGCGGCGGCGAAGCTCTGGCCATCCAGCGAACCGACCGACTGACAGCGGATTACATTGCCGCGCGTCAAAGACAATTTCGTGTTGTCATCCGCCAGGTCAGTTTCGCGATCGCCGTGCAAACGCTCGCTTCAACCGCGGTCCTCGCACTCGGTGGTTGGTTGGTCATTGGCGGAGCGTTGACGCTGGGTCAGTTGGTCGCCAGCGAACTGATTGTGACCGTCGTCGTTGGGGCGTTCGCCAAAGGCGGCAAGTCGCTCGAGAAGTTTTATGACTTGATGGCTGCCATCGACAAAGTCGGTCACTTGGTCGACGTCCCCGCCGATCAAAAGATTGAAATTGGCCCCACCGAAGATGGCCCGGCCGAAGTGACTTGGTCCGCACTGACGTTTCGGGGCACGGCATGGTCATCCAAGATCCCCGCCGCGACCATTCAACCCGGCGAACGAGTCGCGATCACCGGCGATGACATCAGCGGCCGATCCTGCCTGGCTCGTTCGATCGCGGGATTGATGGACGTCCCCGAAGGTCTGATTCAAATCGCGGGCATCGAAGCCGCCCAGGCCGCCACGTCCGGAATGGGCAAATTGGTCAGCTACGCCGGTCCGCGTGACGTCTTCCACGGAACCGTTCGCGAAAACATTGACTTGGGTCGTCGCGGCATCGGGCAACACCGAGTCCGTGAAGTGACCGGGCAAGTCGGGCTGACTGCGACGATCGAGCAACTCTCTAACGGGCTGCAAACGTCACTGCAAACCGGTGGCTACCCGCTCTCGCAGGAACAAGTCATGCGGCTACTGATCGCGCGAGCGTTGGCCATTCGACCCAAATTGCTGGTCATCGATGGTTTGCTGGACGAACTGGATGCTTCCGTCCGAAATTCGCTGTGGCCACACATCGCACCGTCGAACCCCAGTTGGACATTGCTCGTCTTTACCAATCGAAAAGACATCGCCGAACACTGCGATCACACCTTGTACATCCGCCGCCCGTGACACTGATCGAATCCGCCACCATCGCGTTTCGAACCCATCGGAACCGCCCCGCACGAATTCCCCGACATCAACTGCCTTCCCGACATCAACTGCTAGCGGCCGGGCGCAAGCCCTCCAGTTCCACCGCACCGGACGCCCCGTGTTGCTCGGCTCAAACACAATGTGACTGCCAGACGACTCCGACGACGTTTTGAATCGCTAAACCATTCACCCCGCGCCAACTCATGATTCACGGCCTTCATTCATCCGACGACTTCGCATCGATGCAACTCGTCCGCACCGGGAATTGGATCCGGTTCGTCGGCAAAGTCACCTTTGTCGGCTTGGTGCTGTCGATCATTGCGATGCTGTTCGTCCCATGGCAACAAACCGCGAGAGGCGTCGGAACGGTGGTTGCGATCGATCCTCAAGAACGCCCGCAACCCGTCCGCAGCCCCTCCAAAGGCGTCGTGGATTTTGTGAAGGCGGGTCTGCGAGAAGGCAGCTACGTCGAACAAGACGAACTGCTGCTGCGATTGTCCCCGTTCGCGGTTGATGGCGTCTCGCAAATCGACACGCAAATCATCGCGATGGAATCCAAGGAAGCCGCGGCACTGTCTGGTCTGGAAGTCGCCAAGCAAGCCGTTTTGTTGCAAGAGAACGGCGGAAAGAGTTTGACTGAATCATTGAAACAAGACCTCGAGGCCTCCAAACAAAAATGGGAGCAGGCCAAAAACGAAGTGACATCCATGGAGGCGGAACTGCAAGACAAACGCAATCAATTGCGAATCGCGGAGGACGTCGCCGACAAAGGCTTGGTCTCTCGCGAGGAATTGTTCAGCAAACGACAAGCGGTTGAGTCGCAGAACGCCAAGGTGCAAAAGGCTCAAAACGCGGTTCACGAATTGTCGGCCTCGCTGATTTCGAAGGAAGAAGAGATCGAAGCGAAACTGCAAGACATTGCGATCAAGAACCGAGACGCCGAACAAAAGGTTCTCGACGCGATGCAGAAGATCAACACAATCGAAAAAGAGATCCTGGATCTGCGGAACAAACGTGGCGAACTCGACCGATTGGAAATTCGTGCCCCACGTTCGGGCCGCATCCAACAATGGTTCGGTGTCGAAGGCAGCGACACGATCAAGGAAGGTGACCAGCTATTTGTGATCGTTCCCGACACCGATGAATTGGCGGTCGAGATGAAAGTCAGCGGCAACGACATGCCTTTGGTCCAGGAAGGGGCCCAAGTTCGCTTGCAATTCGAAGGCTGGCCCGCGGTTCAGTTTGTCGGGTGGCCCTCCGTCGCCGTTGGCACCTTTGGCGGCAAAGTCAACCGAGTCTTCCCGACCGACGATGGAAGAGGATATTTTCGCGTGCTGGTGACCCCGGATAATCATTTTGATCGGGAGAATGGTTGGCCAGATGACCGATATCTCCGACAGGGTGTCCGCGCAAATGGCTGGGTGCTCTTGAACCGTGTTCCACTGGGCCGAGAGATATGGCGTCAATTGAATGGATTCCCGCCGGTGGTTGCCGACCAGGAACCCGAGAAGTCAAACGACAAAGCGTCAAAGGTCAAATTGCCCAAAGCGTAAAGTCAGCCTGCGCCGCAAACTCCACGGTTTCCCACCCCAACCGTCTCGGAAGTCGCGCCGCGCACCGCAGCGTGATGAAGGTCCTGGCTTCGCTCGCCTTGCTCACCTCATCGTTCGCGACGCCCCACTTCGCCCGCGCCGACGATCCGACCGCCGACGCGATGATCGAATCCGACTCGCTGTCGTTCAAGCAATTCCTCACGGTTGCGCAAGACGGTGTCGCTGAATCAGCAACACAGCCATCCGCACAGCCCGCTTCGGAACAAACGATGGAACCGTTGGCATTGGATGCCGACGCGGAATCCGGCGTCGCTGCTGAAGCAACCAACGAAGACGCACTCGTCTTGGCCGATGTCATCGCCAGCGTCTATCGGTCGTACCCTGAAATTCTTCAAGCTCGCCAGCAATCTGGATTGACGAATGGCGAACTGCTTTCCGCACACGGTGCCTACGACGTCAAATTCAATGCGTACTCTTTGGCCGAACCCACGGGCTACTACGAAAATTATCGCAACGGTTTGAAACTCGCTCGGCAAACTTGGTGGGGCGGCTATGTCGAAGCTGGCTACCGAATCGGACGCGGTTTCTACCAACCTTGGTACAAGGAACGGCAAACTGATGACGCGGGCGAATTCAAAGCCTCGATCATTCAGCCGCTGCTGCAAGGTCGCGCGATCGATCCGCAACGTGTCGCTGTCTTCCAAGCCTCGTTGGCACGCCAAGCGGTTGGACCGACCGTGCAGCAAGCTTTGTTGGAAGTCTCTCTGGATGCCACCACGAACTACTGGCAATGGGTCGCCGCCGGATCGGCTCTGCAAGCCCAACAGGAACTTCTGAAGTTGGCCGAGGAACGCGGCAAGCAATACGAAGCCGGCGTGGAAGCGGGCAAGTTCGCTGAGATTGATCTGATCCTCAATCAACAACTCATCGCCGAGCGTTCGACCAAGGTTTTGGAAACGGAACGCAAGTATCGCGAGACCGCGTTCAAGCTTGGCCTGTTCCTTCGCGACGATGCGGGTCGACCAATCGTTCCCGACGACGAATGGATCCCGCTAAGATTTCCCGCGATCCAGCCGCCACCGCCTGGTGACTTCCAATCGGATCTCGCCGCCGCCCTATCGAGACGCCCCGAACCGCAGATCCTGCAGTTTCAAATCCGAGGCATCCAACTCGATCGTCAACTCGCCTGCAACGAAATGCTCCCTCGACTGGACTTCATCGCCGAGGCGTCCCAGGACATGGGCGAACCAGCAACCAAGTCCGACGACAAAGGCGAATTCGAATTGCTGATCGGCTTCACCAGCGAAGTCCCGATCCAACGTCGCAAGGCTCGCGGAAAAGTTCAATCGACCACGGCCAAGATCGCACAAACGAACCAGAAACTTCGATTGGTTCGCGACAAGATCGGCGTCGAACTGCAAACCGCCTACAACGCGTTGACGCTGTCCGGCCAAATCGTTGAGCAAGCCGAAGCGTCCCTGCGAGCCAGTATCGACACGCTGGATCGATACCGATTCGCGTTTGAACGGGGCAAGATTGACCTGATCTATTTGAATCTGTTGGAAACGAAAGCCAACGAGACCGAAATCAAACTGATCGAGGCCCAGCAGAACTGGTTTGCCGCGCTCGCTCAGATGCAAATCGCACTTGGCTTGGATCCTCTCGAACAAGCCATGACGGTGTCCGAACTACCTCCCAGCGATTTGCCCACGTCGCTGGACCTGCATGACATCGAAGACGCTCAGTCCAAGGCTCGACTCAAGGATTGGGATCTGCACGAGTCGAACGCTCGTCAAAACGCCGAATGATCTTGATTGCGGTTCCCACCAGCGACCCCGGGTGTAAAACTGTTGGGCAAAGACGCATCTCAAGGGAAGATCATGTTGACTGAATTAGTATATTGCAGCGTGGCGACCCGCATCATGACGATGGAAGATCTCGATGGTCTTTTGAAATTGTCGCGGGAGAAGAATGCCCGACTGAACGTGACTGGCATCCTGCTACACAGCGCCCGAACACGAGAATTCATGCAACTTCTCGAAGGCGAAAAAAAAGACGTCGAAGACCTGATGCGCGTCATCGAGATGGATGAACGACACACATGTGTTGATGTGATGTACCAGGATGAAATCAAAACTAGAAGTTTTGAAGACTGGTCCATGGCGTTCCGTCCGTTGGACGAAATGGACTCAAAGCTGCTGGAAGGCTACACCACGTTCAACGCCGAGTCCTTGCCGCCCGCTCTGCTGAATGGCAGGACCAGCCGAGCTCGATCGATGATGACCACGCTCAGCAAAGATCTCTGAGACCGACGGTGTGGACCGCGTGAACCTCGGATGACTTGGTCGAACGCGTCGTTCATAGAGCTCAAACTATCAGCCGATGTGCCTTCGCACCGGTTTCTGCGAGCAACTGCGCCGTGCTGCCATCAGCGAATCGGTGCTGTTTGCTAGTGTGTTTTGCCCCGCACTCGGATGGGTGGACACAACCAAAACCCTTTGATATTTTGATAACCATGGAAATAAAAGAAGCCGTCGTGGCACTTTCCGCACTCGCTCAGGAATCTCGTTTGGCTGTCTTTCGCTTGCTCGTCAAAGCGGGCGACGATGGGTACGCGGCGGGCGAAATCGCCAAGAAATTGGACATCTCCTCGGCCACGTTGTCGTTTCACCTCAAAGAGCTCGCTCACGCGGGCTTGGTGAATTCGCGAAAAGACGGCCGTTCGATCATTTACTCGCTGAACTCGCAGGGCATCAACTGCCTGATGGGTTTCTTGATCGAGGATTGTTGCCAGGGCCGTCCGGAACTGTGCATCACGACGGAGTGCTGTGACAAACCACCGCCGGCCAAACAGCCACCCAAGTCCTCCAAGAAATAACGAAAGCAAATCGAATGACGATTCGTGTTGGTATCAATGGTTTTGGCCGCATGGGCCGACTCGGGATGCGTGCCGCGTGGGACTTCCCCGAATTCGAAATCGTCCACATCAATGAACTCAAAGGAGACGCGGAAACGTGTGCTCACTTGCTCGAGTTCGACTCCGTTCACGGACGCTGGCATCACGACATCGACTCGGATGCCAAGACAATCACGGTTGACGGCAAGTCCATCTCGGTCAGCTCCGAAGCCAGCCCAGATCAGGTGCCTTGGAAAGAACTCGGCGTCGACATCGTCGTCGAATCCTCTGGCAAGTTCCGCACGCCCGAGACACTGAATCCTTACTTCGAACATGGTGTCCGCAAAGTCGTCGTGGCGGCACCAGTCAAAGACGGGGCACTCAATGTCGTGATGGGATGCAACGATCATCTCTATGATCCGCAAACGAACCACATCGTCACGGCCGCTTCGTGCACAACAAACTGTTTGGCACCGGTCGTCAAAGTCATTCACGAAAACATCGGCATCCAGCACGGCGTGATCACAACGCTGCACGACGTTACCAACACGCAAGTCGTGGTCGACGCCCCGCACAAAGACCTCCGGCGGGCACGCTCTTGCCTGAACTCGTTGATCCCAACCACGACGGGATCCGCGAAAGCGATCACGATGATCTACCCGGAACTGCAAGGCAAACTGAATGGGCTCGCCGTGCGAATTCCGCTGCTCAATGCGTCGCTGACGGACTGCGTGTTTGAGGTCAAAAAGAAAACCAGCGTTGAAGAAGTCAACGAACTACTGAAGTCCGCCGCCGCGAGCTCCTTGAAAGGCATCCTCGGTTTTGAAGAGAAACCGCTCGTCTCAGCCGACTACGTCAACGACATCCGCTCGGGAATCGTCGACGGGCCATCGACCATGGTGGTCAACGACACGCAAGTCAAAATTCTCGCTTGGTATGACAACGAGGTGGGCTACGCGAACCGCATGATGGAATTGGTCAAAAAGGTTGCCACCACACTTCCTACCGCCTAAAGGGCTGTCAATTTCACTAGCCGTTTGGGCGTTAGCCCCGGTTCCACCACACCAGAACCGGGTCAGAGGAGCCAATGATCGAGTCGTCAATGACGTCTCAACGCATGTAGGACGGGCACTCTTGCCCGCCAGAGTTGTGAATGTCGGCCAAGATTGGCCAACCTACAACACAATCAACAAGCTACTGATTCGAGTTGGCGTGTCCAACGCATTTTTCGTGATCTGTCACCACCTTTCATCGCATCCAGAATGAGTTCGATGGACGTTCGCAATTACTCTCTCGTGACCGCCGCGTACTGGGGATTCACGCTCAGCGACGGTGCGCTCCGCATGCTCGTGCTGCTGTACTTTCACCAGCTCGGATACACGCCCGTCAGTCTCGCGTTCCTGTTTTTGCTGTACGAATTCTGCGGCATTCTCACGAACCTGTTCGGTGGCTGGATCGGTTCCCGCATGGGGCTTCGCATCACCCTGTACGCGGGACTGGCGATTCAGGTGATTGCACTGATCATGCTTTCCTTTGTCCAACCCACTTGGGCGACGGGGTTCTCGGTCGCCTACGTGATGGCCAGCCAGGCGTTGTCGGGAATCGCCAAGGACCTCACCAAAATGAGTTCCAAGAGCGCCGTCAAACTGTTGGTCAAAGGCGACAACGAAGCGGAAAACCAAACCGCACTTTTCAAATGGGTCGCGGTCCTGACCGGATCCAAGAACGCACTCAAAGGCCTGGGCTTCCTGCTTGGTGGAGTCTTGCTGAGCGGACTGGGATTCACTGCGTCGTTGTGGGCGATGGCCACGGTGTTGGCCATCATTCTGATCTGCGCCGTCTTCATGTTGGACGCTGACATGGGGCGAACCAAAGCGAAAACCAAATTCACTCAGCTTTTCGCGAAGAGCCGCGAAGTGAACGTGCTGTCGATCGCCCGGTTCTTCCTGTTCAGTTCCCGCGATGTCTGGTTCGTCGTCGGACTGCCGATCTTTCTCGCATCGCAACTGAACTGGGGATTCGCCGGCGTGGGTGCGTTCTTGGCGGCATGGGTGATCGGCTATGGGTTCGTCCAAGCGCTCGCACCTCGGCTGATTCGCAAGAGCGGCGGCGTCGAAACCAAAGCAAGAGCGGCACAAATCTGGGGATTCGCTCTGGCGGTTGTCTCCGCGGCGATGGCTGCCGCCATTCAAGTCGACTTCCATCCAACAGCCACCATCCTGATCGGACTGGCGATGTTCGGAGTCGTCTTCGCGGTCAACTCGTCAATCCATTCCTACCTGATTCTCGCCTACACCGATGCCGATCAAGTCGCTTTGAACGTCGGCTTCTATTACATGGCCAACGCCTGCGGACGACTGGTTGGGACACTGCTGTCGGGCGTCGTGTATTTGTACGCGGGACTGCCCGGCTGTCTGTGGACATCCACCGCGTTGGTCGTCGCCGCCCTCGTTTCCACGTTGTGGCTGCCAACCCAATTGGTCGAGCACGCGACAACCGGTGAAGCCAACGAAGAAGCCACGATCAACATCGCCAACGTCTGAGCGACGGAATTACCGGCTGTCCATCTATTAGCAGTCTTGGCGTTAGCCATGGTTCCACGACGGCTGAAACATCCGGGCTCCCTCGCCCCGCTTCGGGTGTGCAGTTTTCAGGTGCTGTATTGCCAGGCATTTGTCATCACCCTCCCCTTGGGAGGGTCGAGGGGAGGGCTCAGCATTGGATCCAGCGCGTAACCCTCCCCGGACCGAAGCGGTCCGACCCTCCCGAAGGGAGGGTGAAGTAAAACTACACGACCTCCGCGGTGGTGAGGGAAGACGTTTTGTTTTGCCGGCGCTACCCGAGAAATTCCATCACCAATGAACCGGGGCTAATGCCCAAACGGCTAACATGAAGAACTGAAAGTCGCCCCAATTCAACATCCCCTGACTACTCCGGTGCCGCGACCGAAAGCTGTTGCAATGCGGCGATGATGTCGTCGGGCTCGGCCCTCGTTCGGTAGTCGACGTTCACGTATTGCCAGACCACCACGCCATCATTCGACAGGACAAAGGTCGCTGGAATCGGCAGCACACTTCCGTTGCCGTTGTTGATTTTTGTCAGCTCAAGACCTCGGTCTTTGACCATGTGATCTAGCAACACGTCCGGGACTTGCCAGGCCACGCCATATTGCTCGGCAACACGAGCGTCTTGATCCGAAAGGACAACGAATTCGAGTTCGTCTCGTTCGGTTTGCGACAACGATTCATCCGGCACCTGCGGGCTGATGGCGACCAACTCCGCACCAAGGTTCTGAATCTCTGGCAGACGTTGCTGCATCGCTCGGAGCTGCAGATTGCAATACGGGCACCAACTGCCACGATAGAACGTCACCACGACTGGCCCGCGTTCCAGCAGGCTGGCGAGCGACACCGTTTCACCTTTCGCGTTGGGCAATTCGAACTCTGGGGCATCTTCGCCGACGGCCGTTGCTTTGCCACCTTCCTGAAACTCCTTCGCCTTCGCCAAGAGCTCATCGACCGACTGCATGAATTCTGGTTTCGCTTGCCGAGTCTTCTCGATCTGTGCCTCGGTTTGCTGTTTGAGACTGGTCATCAGATATCCTTCGTTTGCGATGGGTGATTGTCGATGCCTCTGTCCCATCAACATCGTCGTGGACGAGGCAACGAGTCTTGTCAAAAGCCCGAACGGGATTGATCGTCTGCCGCATTGATCCGTGCATCGTTCGGTAGCGTTGGATCGGCCGTTGCTTAGAAATGAACGAACAGCAGGTCACACCCGCCAATCTTGGCTTTGACGCAGCACCAGAGCGGGCCACATTCCAATCGCGGCTGAGCAGGAATGATTTGGTCAAATCTCGTTGATTGCCTTGGCACTCACCCCAGTTGTGCGAGGGAACCGTGGCTAGCGGGCTGTTGATTTAGTTGTAGACCAAATGACAACAATTAGCCGATGGGCGTTAGCTCCGGTTGGCATCTGGTTAACCGCCGCTAACGCGGTACGGCTCATTCAATCAACAGGCTGCTAGGCCAAGCCGGCTAATGAGCTGAAACTTCTGCCTACCCGTTTTGGTCAACGACGGCCATTGCGAGTGTTCTCTTCGATCGCCAAAAGAACGGCGATGACCTCCGCGACAGCCCAAAGCAAAACGCCGAACAACAACACGCTCACGGTGGTGACGCCCAACGGGATCAAAGTGGCGATGACGTCGCTGCCGCCGTTGGCCAATCCAAAAAGAAAGACTCCAATGCTGCTGATCAACCAAAGCGCCACGATCAATACCGCGGAGCACTTCAGTATAAAAGCACACGTCTCCAAGGCCCAAAACCTGGACTTCCCGTCTCGTGCAACGGTCGTCGGTCGCACGCGCGATTCGCCATTCATTGAAATCGCCGACTGATAGGCATTGAATGCTTCCGGCGTCGCGGGAGCGTTGGCGACTGACGATGCCAACTCCGCTTGAGCCACCGCGGGCTTCGGCGCCGGAGCCATTGGCTGGGGGACGACCGAAGCGGTCGAAGGATCGACGGGCTGGCCGGGCGACGGATCAAACCGCCGAATCCATTCCGCCGGGATGTCGTGGCCCTTTTCGCAGTTCGGGCAAATCACTCGGTTCCCGACCGCTTCACGACGGATCCGAAACCCGAATCCGCACGGGCATTTCACAGGAGCGGTCTTTTCCATGTCAGTGATTGCTTGCCGTGTTCAGCTCAATGAAGGTCGCGAAACCCAAATTCAAATGCATCGGCCACCACCACGGCGGCTCATCCCCACACAGGGTAATCCAAACGCACCACCTAGTGACCACCGAGCACCAAGTCAGCCCAAAACTATCGCAGGCCGTATCCAGGATCGAAGCGACGCGGAGACGGCAACCAATCAACGCAGCCTCCACAACCAAACCCCACGTGAAAGAGCCCCGTTCCCCTTCGTGTACTTCGTGCCTTTCGTGGTTCAATCCACCCACCCACCTACCCACCGAACGCAATTCACTTGCTCTAAGTCACACCACTGCACCAAACCTGCCTCATAAGCCGACGTCCGTTAGGCCCGGTTGCGATCCAGAAACCGACACCAACGCACTTCGGCTCACAATCTCAAACCCAACAACCTATCCGTCCCGCCACCTCCCCAAAAAACTGCTACCAATCGAACCATTCACCTCGCGTCAATGAGCGCGGTAGCCCGTATCCAGGAACAAAGCGACGCAGCAACGGCAACCACCATCATCCTCCGAGGTCGTACCGCTTGTCACGGCCGCGTTTGAGTTGATTTCGGATGACGAATCTCTCCCGACGAAAGGGTTAAATATGGATGGGTAGAAAATGGCCAGAGCTCGTGTCCACCCCCAGTCGACATGCCCCATTTTCCAACCTCAAATTCTCTAATCACCCCACCTCCGATGACTCCCTGCCTGTCCATCAGAACGGCGAGCGGCCTGGACAACGTTGTGCGGTCGCTGATGATGAAACTGGGACCAACGTGAGTTGATCGCACTGCGAGACGTTGACTTCGGCAAGTTCAGCTTCGACGACCGCAAAGCGATCTTGCGACAAGTCGGAAGGCTGATGCCAATCGAACCGTTCACCTTGAGGTGACGAGCCACCGATGCGGCACTCGAAGACAACCTAGAGCAGGCAACTTCACTGCTTCCCTTCTCGAAGACTCACGCCAATCGCTACGTTGCTGAATCCCATTGTTCGCTGTCATTCCTTGATGACTTTGAACCGTAGTTTCGGCATGCTGGGCGGAACTTCTGTCGTCTTGTCCTTTGGTTCTCCTCCGTGGAGAAGGAAGTACGTGTCCATTCCATTGTCAAGAATGAAATCCGCCTTCTGCCATTCGCTCCAGGCGGAAGGAGATGGCTTCGCTGGATGATTGATTGAAAACACAAGCGTTTCGCCTTTCTCGTTTTCAACAGTCACATATCGATGCTGGTTTGCATAAATCAGAGCATTGTGTTCGTAAAGGACGTGCTTGCCCTGTGTCTGCAGTTTGTTCTCGGCAATGCGTACTGAGCTCATTCCTTGATCCGTGATGACTTCAAGAGAACGGTATTGATTTGCAGACTCCTTGTTGAACTGGATCTGAAATACCAATGTATGACTTAGAGCTTCTCTCTCCACCGCCCACTGCTTGTCTCTCTCCTTGCGGGCTTTCTTCTCTTCTTCTGTCGGTGGGCCGTAGATGGCGTCGAGTTCACTGTCCAACCACCAACCAATGTCTCTGAGTGCAGGGTACTCTTTCGAGGGTTTGTATTTCTCCGGGATGCCCTTCATCTGCCCTTTTGCGTTCAGGTACGCCTCAATGTATTTGAGGGTGTAGTTTGAAAGGCAGTCCTTGATGTCGTCTCGCGAAACCTTCTCCATCATCCTACGCAGACAACTGTTCGAGCGAAGCTGCGTTGACTGGGAACCCAGGCCACACATGTGTGTGGTCAAGAAAACGCAATAGGCGATCTTCTTGTTCTTGGGCACGGCGTGGCCATCACGGTGCATCACGCCGAGATTGACAAATGCGTCAGGATTCTGCTTATCAAACGCCTTCAGCCACCAATCCATGGCTTTCGTGTGATCCTGTTCGACTCCAGTTCCTTCGTAGTAGTAAACGCCGAGTTGCACCATGGCCTTGTCATCGCCGTCCGCGGCAAGGTCTTCGAGAATGTCGACCGCTTCCTCCGTCTTGCCTTCAGCCATCAGGTTGACAGCGTCCATTCCGGTCTCATCGGCACCCAGGCTGGTTGCCGCGATACAGGAAAGAATCAGCATGATGAGGGGAAGGGATAGAAGGCGTTTCATGGGCACCCTTTTCAGCGGACGGTATCAATCACCTGGTTGCGGCGGTCAACCATCAAGACTGCGCCGTTCTTGATGCATCGCTCTGTTCTGGCTCTCTTGGTCTGCGAGCAACAGCGAATTACGACGCGATACGAAAGGTTAGCAGCCTGGGAATTTCAATGCAAATTCGCTGTCTGAATAGAACATCCACCTATCCGCATGACCGAAAGAAGGTCACCAGAAGTTGCGAGTGAGCAGCAAGACACAAGCGAGTATTGGCTGCACACATCAATGATCCAAGCAAAGCAGGCGTGATCAAGGATCCGAAGGAACACCGCTCCGGCAACCACCATCACCCTCCGAGGTCGTGCCGTCTATCACGGCCGCGTTTGAGCCGATTCCAAAAGACGGCGGTGTTTCGCCACTGCCGGATGAATCGATCGGGGATGCGTTCAACGAGAATCGACTGGTCCATTGCTGTTTGCCTGCGTTGCATGCTCGAACCAACGAGGGACTGAGCGGAAAACAAGTGGAGTAGGCTTCCAGCCTGTGTTCCGCGCAATCACAGGCTGGAAGCCTATGCCACCATTTCATACCGAAACCTATTCTTGGCTCGTTGCATAGGTATCGCCGGGCATCGGGCATCGACGGGGCGCGACAAAACGTTTGAGGTGTGGCTCCGGGTTTCGGCAGGGCTACTCTTTTTTCGTCACGGTCGCGTGTGGCGGAAGCAACCTCAGCAACGCGATTCGGGCGTTGAGTGTGTCTGCACGTGCGGCCAATAAGACTTGCCTCTCGCAAGTCCCTTGCGCGAAACTGGCGACCCGGTATTGCTCCATGCGAAGTCGATTCTTGATGAGCTGCCTGAGCGTCGCGATTCGCTTCGATTTGGTCGCGGAGCTTTCCAGCCGTGCATTCAGCAGGTCGTGTTCGGCATTCAACATGTCATCCAGCGATGCTTTGCCGTTTTCGTAGCTGGCCGTGAGTTGTTCGAACCGCTCTTGCAGAATCTCGTCCCTTTCGGATTCAAGTTCGCGTATTCGATCCTCAACCGTTTTCTTTTGAGTCGGTTTGGCTGTGTCGTCAGCGATCAAAGCGGATGCGAACGAGGTCGCGCAGAACGCGAGCAAAGCTGCAAACAGAAATTTTCGCGATGTCATTTGGCGTTCCATTGGGCTGGACCAATCAGTGAGAGAATCGGTGGGGATCATCGGATGGCGACGAGAGAATTGTCCATTGGACAAACCGCTTGAGCCTGGCGTGATTGGTTCCCGCGCGATCACGAGTCACTTGCGAACAGCGTTCAAATTCATCCTACCAAGGCAAACAGTTCGCCGGTGATTGTACGCAGCACCAAGAGACATCGCCGATAAAGGACGTTGAGACATGGTGCTCGAGCGAACGTGCGGACGTTAATTGCCGGTCGCCCCCGCGCGGATGCCCCGCGTCTAGCGTGCCGAAGGCGATTCACCGGGCCGCGCATGCAAGCCAATTGCCTCAGCGCTCACGAGCAACCCAGCCACCACCCACAACATTTTCGAACCTCACATTTTCTGACCCAAACTTTCGCTGGTTGCCGGTGCCGAAAGATCGCTTGGTCACGTGCTGTTTCGCTCGGTGAGAAGCACCGTTCGTGAATTTCCGATTCGTGTCACGACACGATTAACGATTGCGTCGGTCCATCTCGGCGAGAGTGCGCCCCATCCAGCTTGCGTCATGGTCCTTTTCGATTGGCGTTTCTACCAGCGCGCGACAACGACGGGCAATGAACTCAAGACCAATCGAACGTGCATTCAGTGATTGCCGGTCACCCTCGCGCGGACGCCGGACTTCCACTCGTTGCGGTCCGGACGACTTCGAACCAGAGCCAATTACGTCGGCGCATAAAAAAAGCCCGGGCCAGTTGGTCCGGGCGATGTTCGAAGAAGTACCGAAGGAGGGACTCGAACCCTCACTGGATTGCTCCAACTGGATTTTGAATCCAGCGCGTCTGCCAATTCCGCCACTTCGGCTTCTTCTGAAAATATTGACGGGTCCGTTGGCGACCACGCGAAGATAGTTTCGCGGGGGAAATGTCTTCGCAAGGAAGACGTGCCTGGCCCATCAAGACGGGGATTATGTCGGAGCCACCTCGATCCCGCAAGACGGGTTTGGCCGAACTTCGAGGGCGAAACCCTTCGAAAATGATTCAGCTAGAATGGGCTCAGAAATTCTCCCGCCCCATGCCTCGCAGAAACAAACACCATGCTCCGACTCCGACTCCTTCCCGCCGTTGCCCTTTCGCTGGCAACCCTGTCGCTCCCAACCTTTTGCCCCTCCAGTTTCGGTGAGGAATACCTCAACGGAATCACCTGGCAGGCGCCTCCGATCGTCACTCCAGGAGCCACCGCCGCCGACCCGCCCGCCGATGCGACGGTCCTATTCAAAAGTGCCGACGACGTTGAAAACTGGAAGAACATCTCCGGTTGGTCGACCGACGGCGAAAATTTGGTTGCCGGAAAGGGAGCTATCACCACCAAGGCAGAATTTGGCGACTGCCAGGTTCACGTGGAATGGTCGGCTCCGCTGCCGGTCAAAGGCAACGGACAGGGTCGCGGCAACAGCGGGATCTTCCTGATGGGTCGCTACGAGATTCAAGTACTCGATTCCTACGACAACGAAACGTATCACGACGGCCAAGCGGGCGCGATCTACAAGCAAACTCCGCCGGCGGCCAACGCGATGCGTCCGCCAGGTGAATGGAACACCTACGACATCTTCTGGACCGCACCTCGATTCACCGAATCCGGCGAACTGGAAAGCCCCGCTGCGATCACCGCGGTCCACAACGGTGTGCTGATTTTGAACCACTTCGAACTGAAAGGTGACACGCCTTACAACCGTCCACCGGAATACAAAGCTCACGCCCCCAAGGGTCCGATCACGATCCAGGATCACGGCAACCCGGTCCGGTTCCGCAACATTTGGGTGCGTGAGTTCCAACCCGCTTCCGGTGAACAAACCCGCGAACCTTTCCTTCGCGACGGCAAGAAAGAAACGCCGATCAGCGAAGCCGAATGAGCTGAGATTGAGTGACCGAACAAAACGGCGCATCGCCGTTCCGGCCAACTTGAAAGACTGTCGCCGATCGACTCCGCTCGATCGATCAGCAGGCCAAGCCAACGCTTCAGAAAAAAGCGTTCCTGCCCCGCGACAACTTCTTAGACCGCCCGACCTCATCGGGCGTACGCGGAAAGTTCATCAAAGTCAAACATGACTGGTCACTGATGAACCAACTTGATCGATCGCAAGCGGAACCCCATCGACCAAGTTGAACGTTGCGAAACCAGGGGAGTTCAGGACCGCTCCGGTCGGCCTGAACGAAGGTTTCACCACACGCTTCCGTGGTTTGCTATCCGTCCGAGACACTTAGGCGTTGAAGCGGTTTTTCGACACCCCAGAAATTCTTCCCAGCGGACCCCGACGCTCATTTAGCAACCATTCATTGGTGTCGCCGACGCCCTTAGAGGATTCTAAGAGAAATTCCCGGGAATGCTCTTTACTCGGACCGGGCGAAAATAATAATTCTCGCCACACCCAAGAGCCAGATAGGAGATCGCTGACTCCGGTTCTTGGCCTTTTCTTCAGCATCGGATGACACTCCCCAATCTTCAGGGAACCCAGCAGGCAATCCACGCCTTGCCAGTTTAGACGTTAACGCACTGACTTTTCTGATGGTCGATTCCGGCCTGAGTTCGATTGCGTCCCATCCCCAACTCCATTCGAAAGATCCGTTCGTGAACGGCACGCTTGCATTGGTGGCTTTTGCCGCCTCCGTGTGCGCTGCGGCTATGGTCGAAGCGTACTGGTACCGTCGTCAACTTCTCAAAATCCCTTTTCGAATCCACGTCAACGGCACCCGGGGCAAGTCCTCGGTGACACGATTGATCGCCGCGGGTTTGCGTTCCGGTGGCATCCGGACGTGTGCAAAAACCACAGGCACGTTGGCTCGGATGATCCTTCCCGATGGGAAAGAACTTCCGATCTTTCGCCCCGACCGTGCCAACGTCATCGAGCAAAAACGAATCGTTCAAACTGCGGTCGGGCACAACGCCGATGCGCTCGTGATCGAGTGCATGGCTTTGCAGCCGCTGCTTCAATCCGTTTGCGAATTGAAGTTGGTTCGCTCGACTCACGGAGTCATCACCAACGCTCGCGCCGACCACTTGGACGTGATGGGACCAACCCGCCTCGACGTTGCTCGAGCCTTGTCAGCGACCACGCCGATCAGCGGCAATATGTTCACGGCGGAAGACCGAGCGGACAGTTTGTCGGTGATGCAAGAAGCGTGCGACGACCGCGCCAGCCAACTCATGGTGACCACGGCGGACGACGCCAATGCAATCACGCAAGACGAGCTGGCTCGGTTCAGTTACCTCGAGCATGCCGAGAACGTTGCGCTCGCGTTGAAGGTTTGCCAGTCCATGGGCGTCGCTCGCGAAGTCGCCTTGCAGGGGATGTGGGATGCTCAACCTGACCCGGGTGCGATGCGTGTTCACGCCCAAGAAGTTCACGGCGATACGTGGCACTTCGTCAACGCGTTTGCTGCCAACGACCCGGAATCAACCACACGAATTTGGGATGCGGCGTACGACTATTTCCCCGGCGTCTCTCAACGAGTGCTGGTGATGAATTGTCGTGTCGACCGCGCCGATCGCTCGACCACGATGGCCGAAGCTGTTGCAACTTGGGCCCCCGCGGATCGCTATGTGATCATCGGATCAGGCACCGACATTTTCCTTCGTCGATTGCTGAAACGCGGGATCCATCCCGACAAAGTTCTCTGCTTAGGAAATTCGTCCGGTCCCGAATTGGTCGAGTCGGTGTTGGAATCGTTCCGCCGCGAACAACGCGTAACAACCGCACCACGACCACACTTCCAAAGTGGCACCGCGGTCGCCGAGCGAACGGAAGAAATGGAATCGTCGGCCATGATGCTGATGGGAATCGGCAACGTCGCCGGCCCCGGCATGGCATTGGCGGATCACTTCGGACAGGACCAGGGGTGGGAACGTTTCCGCACGCCTGTGACACGTCCGGCACGAGTCTTGGAGATGGTTTGAGATGGAATGGCTCGCTTTGTCGATCGGCATTGGTCTGGTCGTCAGTTTGATTTTCACCGAAGCGTTTGGCCTGAGCGTCGGCGGGATGATCGTCCCGGGTTACTTGGCACTGGCATTCGATCAACCGGCGACGATCATCGCCACGATCGCTGCCGCTTTGGTGACGGCGTGGGTCGTCTACCAAATCGATCGTTGGGCGATCTTGTTTGGTCGACGACGAGTCGTGTTGACGATGGTGGTCGGTTTCGCGATCGCGGCCATGCTGCGTTCCATGGTGGAACTCGCCTTTCCCGCGATGCCCGTTGGCGTTGTCGTGGAAGGCAGCACCTCCGCCGCATCGATGATGATGGCCGGAACAACGGTCATCGGTTTTGTCATTCCAGGGTTGGTCGCTCTCTGGATTGCTCGCAGCGGCGTGGTGCAAACCTTGTCGCCGCTTGTGATTGCGACGTCTTTGGTTTACTTGGTCTTGGTGACCGCAGGTGTTGAAACGCTGGTATGAAAAAACTGTATTACCGTCCGCAGAAAATCTCTTCGGGTTCACTGCTGTTCCTTGCCGCCCTCTCGGTGGTCACGGTTCTCGCCCTACGCGCCATGCCCCATCAAATGAGTGGATGGAGCACGATGGTGGCGGGCCTGTACGGCATTCCTGATCTGAAGGAACGCATGCTGGAAGCATCCGAACGTGCCAACACCGCGTTCGATGCGATTCACACCAAGCGATTGGAACTCGGCCATCCACTGTTGGATGCGCAAGACCCAGCCGACACCGGTATGGTCGGACCATCGATGTCGACCGTGACGACGCTGCCTGGTCACTTACCCGCCAAGCAAACCTCCATCAATCCGAATTTTGCCGCCGTGGCGATGCGATTGTTGGTCGACGCGGGCGTTCGGCCTGGCGATCGCATTGCCATTGGTTGCACCGGATCGTTCCCAGCCCTCAACATCGCGGTCTATAGCGCCGCCGAATCGCTGGGGGCTCGTCCGACCATCATCAGCAGCGCGGCTTCGAGCCAATTCGGGGCGAATTCACCGGACATGATGTGGCCGGACATGGAGAAACTGTTGGCCGACAAGTCCATTTTGGCCTATCGCAGTCTCGAAATTTCGCGTGGCGGTTTCCGTGACCGTGCCGCCGGAATGAGCGATGACACACGAGCGATCTTGGACGCCGCGATCCAGCGAAGCGGTGTGCCATTGATGGACAGCGTCGACGACACCGATGCAATCGAGCGACGCATGGTTGCCTATTCAAAAGCCGCCGAAGACGAAACGTACGCCGTGTACATCAACGTTGGCGGTGGAGACGCATCGGTCGGCGGTACCGAAGGCAACAACAGCATCGGCGAAGGCTTGATCACGCCCAAGCAACTGGCGACGATTCAGAAGAAGGCCAGCACACCCGAAGCGGTCGACTGTGTCGCGACTCGGTTTTTGGCATCAGGCGTTCCGGTGATCAACATGATCAACGTGGTCGCATTGGCGAACCAATATGGGTTGCCGATCGCATCGACCACCAAGATCGAAGTCGGCCAAGGAACCGTGTTCACCATCATCGACCCTCGCCGAGTGCTGGCACTCATCGGGATCTTTTTCATCACCGCGGCGACCGCGATTGTTGTCAAACCACCGCACCGATTGACCGAGTGGCTGCAAGGCAAAGGCTGGTTCGGCGAACAACCCAAAGATCAACCGCAGTACATGGTTTGATTGGTGATTGTTCCATTGACTGGAACCGATGGGTGGCCGTTCGAAGGACGCGTTTCTACAAAGGGAACGCGTCTTCTTCTTCCTGATCGGCATACAACGGCATGTGCCGGTAATACACTTCCAAGATCATCGTTGCAAAGGACGTAGCGGCCAATCGCCCGCCTTCTTTGGGGCCGGTGTGCATCCCGGCTTGTGGGAAGTACCAGCTGCCTTTGCTGCCACCGGATTGAGACTGGGTCTCGACCAACCAATCTCGAAGCTCGGCGTTGAACTTATCCCACTCGGGGCCACCAACGTGACGAAGCACCTGAGCGGCATAGTAGTCGTAGTAGATGTTGTCCTTGCGAACGCCGATGTCGAGCAAGGCTTCGACACCCTTTTGCAATCCCGGATGATTCTTGTCCCAACCCAAGTACATGCGGCATAGCAACCCAGCCGCCGTGCAGGCCGGTCGGACTCGCGTGGAAGGCGATTGATAACCGTACATCGCACCGCCATTGGATTGAACCTTGTCCAAGAACAATGTCGAACCATTGATGGTTTGTGGCGGCACAATCAGGTGGCCCATGTAGGCACTCTTCAACGCCATGACTTGCCAGCCCACCACCGACGTGTCACCGCCGGAAGCATCGCGTGGCCGGTATCGCCAACCGCCGTCGGCACACTGAGCCGTGACGATGTAGTTGATCGCTTGCTGCGTGGGTACGGCGAGAGCGGGGTCTTCCGTCATCGCATAGGCTTCGCTCAACACGATGGCGGCTAAACCGTGCGAGTACATTCCATTGCCGGATGATTCCGACAAATCCAACACGGGCAAACCGCGGACTGTGCCTTGTTTTCCATTCGCGATTAAAAACAGCAATCCGCCACGAACGACGTTTTTGAACTCACCGGCGTAGTGCGTCTGCCCAGCACCAAGGAATGGCAACAACGCCATCGCGGTCGCGGCGTTGACGGCTCCGACTCGCTTGGGTTCACCTGGATCACCGCACTGGCCGTTGCAGACCAAGTTGTGTTGGAACGTCCACCCGCCGTTGGGAGCTTGATGCAGAGCCAACCATTTCAACGCCTCCGTGACCGCCGCTTCGCTGGCAGCCGACCCGCCATATTCACGAAGCAGTTTCTTTTTCATGTCCATCGATCGGCTGTCCATCGCCGTCATCGACATGGACGACAGCGTTTGCAACGTCTGAGCGACGGGGGCCATGTCAGATGCCAAATCGGTCATCTCCATCGGCATCGAAGGCATCTCCATCGCCACATCGACCTGCAACGTTTCGGTCGTGTCGAGAGCTTCGGACAGCTCCACCGGTTCGGAGAACTCATCCATTTCGACCATCTCACCGGGATCGATTTGTTCAATCTGGAACTCCTCGATCTCGGGACCTTCTTCGCCCGTGGCCGCCGCCGACAACACGTTCACAATTTTGACTGGGTCGGCAAACGTGACCAATCCAAGAATCAGGATCACGCCGATGTGGAACAGAGTGCTGATCAACCAAGCGGGAGCGGCTTTCAGAAAACCCATGCGACGGCGAGGTGCGGTGTCCGCTGCACCCAACGTTTCATCAGCCAAGGTTGCGTCGGCGAGGTCGTGATCAGGCAAGGACGTTTCCGAAACCGTGGCCATCAATCATCCCATCTGAAGAGGAGTCAAATCTTTGTCCCGACAAGCGGAGAGAACGGAGCAGCGTCCGCGAGCAACAAGGCCTGTCGTTCCGGCTAACTTGGCACAGCGTGCAAGGAACAATCCAAGACTGTTTCCGAACGCGAAAAGGTGCCGATTTAGCAATCTCTCATTGTAGCTGAAACCGTCGAAATCGCCGCCAAACGATCGCTGGGTGAAAATAGAACGCCACAATCGGCCAAATGTACCCGTCGCAATCGATGCGTCCGGCCCCCCGTGTGGTCCCAACGGCCAATCAAGCCATCCCCTAACGGAGCGATTTCAGCTTCGGAAAACGATTCGCGATTTGATCGAAGCGAGTCTCTCCGATCGATTCAATGTGCTCTCGCCAAGTCATCGTGGGATCCGGCGCGACGTAACCTAGACCACCCGCCATGGCGTGATCGATCGTCTTCTCAGAAGCCACACCCGCCTCCGAAATCGCGTCAGCCTCCCGACACATCGCCGTGGCAAACATGTCCGCGATCAGTTGCGTATCCCCCTGGATCTCAGCCGCACCAAAATCGTCGCGGGAGTACCGTTCCATCAGAGTACTCGCTTCATCCGATAGATCATCGCCTTTGCGAGAACCGTCGTCGGCATAGTCATAGAAGCCCTTCTTCCCGGCAACGCCAAGCAGCGATCGCTTGACCATCGCGGGCAACAACGGCGACGGATCCATTCGGTGCGGGAACGATTGCCAAACCACTCGACCGCCGTCAAACGCCGTCCGCGGTCCGATCAAGTCAATCAATTCGAACGGCGACATCGGCATGCCATACCGCAGGGCCGCCTCACAAATGGTGGAGGCCGACACGCCAGCACACAGCAACTGCATCGCGAGATTCAGATAGGGAGCCAGCATGCGATTGACGACAAAGCCAGGCGAATCCAAGACTCGCAATGGAGCCTTCTTCAAATGTCGAACATGCTCTTCGCAAGCCGCGATGACCGAATCGCTGGTCCCCGGATGAACGATGATCTCCGCCGCGTGTCGCCCGACCACCGGCATGAAAAAATGCATCCCACAAAAACGCGACGCATGAGTGTGCATTGCACCAGCGATCTCGGTGATCGGCAGCGTCGACGTGTTGGTGGTCAGAATTGGCGACCGAGAAAACCAGGTTTCAACATCGGCGAAGAAGGCTTGCTTGATCGGCAACTTCTCTGCAATGGACTCAATCACCATCCAAGTCGGCGACGCATCCGATTCGACGATGTCTTCGCTGGGAATGTGGGGCATCAAATGCACCACGGGAATCGGAATCAACGCTCCCCATGGTGAAGCTGAATCGGCCATGCCATCGGTTCGCTGCAAGACCGCGTCGCAAGCTTCTGACAAAACCGCTTCGTCTCGATCCGCCATCCAAACTTCGCATCCCGCCAACAAATGATCCGTGGCGATCGCGCGGCCGACGACTCCTGCGCCAACCAACAAAACTCGAATCGACTCCGCCACAATCAGCGATTTCCCGTCGCGTTTTGGCTGGACTCTGATTCGCTGGATTTGGATGCCGCCTTCGCATCGTCTGTCTTCTCCGCGGGCTTCTTTTTGTCTTTGCTTGGCAGCGGCAAAATCGATTCATCGGGCGGCGTGGTCGCCGTTGGATCATTTTCGAACTGAGGCACCAAAACCAGTCGAACGGACGTCGCTTGTTCAGGAATGTGCTCGGTGAAAGCCAAGAACAACAAGTTGCCGGCTTGGGCACTGCTGGAAAACGGCACGTCCAACATCGCACTGCTGAAGTTGGACACGCAAATCATGTCGCCCGAATCCGCCGAGTAGTGAGTGACCTTGTCGACCGGATCCGTCCAAAGTTGACTGCCCGCGAAAACCCATTGTTCGGCCAACGACTTCTTGGTTTCATTGTTCTGGACCCACGACCTCGCGTCGGCCACTTTGAACTTGCCAGCCTCGTCGCGCCAAGTCACCCAAACGGCAACCGGTTGGCCCGTCGGCGGTTTGAATTCAGGATCGTAGGAGACCGGCGTTCCCGACTTGGTTCCCAAAGCCAACAAACCCGCGTGAACTTCTTTGCTTTTCGCGAACGCGGCGACGACCGATTCATGTTCTTTTGTTCCGACCGGGCAAGCGAACATTTCCAAGCCACCTTTTCGCATCGTCACGTAGCCATCGATGTAGATGCGTTTGGCTTTCGTATCGATCCACAAATCAGGAAGCTTCGTGATCTGCTTGGCTCCCGGAGGCGCCGCGTACTTGTCCGCCATCGCTCGCATTTGCCGGTCCCACTCTTCCAATTCGGCTTGGATGGCAGCGTCGTCATAGGGATCGGGATCATCGGGTGCGGCCACGCCCAGCGAACGTTGATCCTCGGCATCGGAGGCCTGCTCCGTCCCCGCGTTGTTCTGACCCGAATCGTCTTGAGCCCTGACGTTGGTCGGACAAGTGCTTCCGATCAACGTGAACAGCATCACAGCCAATACGGTCAGACTCAATCGGCCACTCCTGATGACTTCCACGCCCGCTACCGGGGGCCAAGTCCATGGATTGGATCGCAAATCAGATTGTCGCAGGCCGGAAACAGATTTCATGGACATGAATTTCTCAATCACTCAAGTGCGGGGAGTCTACAACCAGCGCCGCCCGGTTAGACTGCGTAGCCAGTCGAATCGTCGGTCAATGAACGGCGAAAGAACGCTCAATCAATCTGCGAAGGTATCAACCTTCGATTGGCGTTCTCACTGGGAGGAGACCGCCTCAGAATCACGGATGGATTCACCGTTCATTCCATCGATTATTCCCTGCGTTGCACCTCGGGTCCATGACACTGACCAAACCGCCATCGAAATCAAACTCGTCCAAGAAAAAGGCCGCCGCGACCAATCCCGCGCCAGCCGAGGGAATCACGAGTGTCACCCCCATGCCCGATGCGGCCGCTTGGCAGGCATTGCGCAAAAAGATCGAAACCCGAAGGCAACGCCATCCCGCCACCAAACTGTTTGGCGACGATGCGATCGACGGCCAAGTCTACTTGTGGGGCCTCGCGTCGTTGCTCAAGGGGCCTGTCGATGAACTCAGCCAACAACTGGCGTTTCTCGCGACGGCCAACGCGGACCAAGTCGCGACGACCGACACGGATTTGATTCCTGCCGCGGAAATGTTTTTGGAAGCGTCCCGCGACGGACGCTCGGACTTGGCCGGTGATGTCGGCTGCATCCTGTGGGCGTCGTCTCTTCCCGCACTGACATCGATTTTGCCGCTGCAACTTTGGTGGAACCTGCTCGCCGAATTGCAACGCCGAGTCGCATCCACGCTCGCACACGACGCCCCCCAGTCGCCGCATCATTTGTTGCTGGCCGGCGAACTCGGGCTGACTCTTGCGCACCGCTTGGCCGACATTCCAAGCTGCATCGCTCGCGGAAAGCCATCCGCTTCGGCGGTCCAAGCCTACCTGGATCACGAAGACTCGATTGACGAAGCCTTGCGAACGCCGCGTGCGTCGCGAACCGTGATGGCATCGATCATTCGCTGCGAAGAATTGATGCGAGTCGTCGCGAAACGCAAATTCAAAAAGTCTCACCAAGCCACCGCCGAAGAATTGGCCGGCTGGATCGCCGCAACCAGCCGCGTCGACGGATCACCGGTCCTATCGGAATCCACTTCACGCGATGTCGCTCTCGATCACGTCGGATTGGTCTCGCGAGCCAAGAAGTCCGTCAAGAAGAAAAAGAAGTCGACGACAAAGACGAGCAAGCCCGCTCGTCCGATCGCTCCCGCCGGATTGATGGGCCGGGCGATGAAGTACGACACCGACTCTTTGCTGCCCGCATTCTCCGCTTCCTTGGGTCAAAGCCAAAGCGGCGGCCGGTTGGCTTGGGAAATTTCGTTGCCCGAATCAATGTGGCACAGCGACGTGGCCGGTTTGGTCGCGATGCTGCCGGAATGGGATGTTCGCCGCGGTCGCACCTTCATTGACTACAGCGATGAAGTGATGCAAATCGAAATCATGGGCGGACGCCGCACCATTTTTCGCGGGCCTCTGCAAACAACCATCGAACTGGACGGAGTCTGCCAGCACCCGAAAGGAGCTTGGCAGGCCACGTGCGAATACACCGACGATGACGTTCACTACTTGGAATTGGAACAGTCCTACACCGGCGGTGTCGTCTTGCAGCGACAGTTCATGGTCATTCGCGATGACCGATGTGTGATGGTGTCCGATACTGTCTTGCCCGCCCAGTTCGAACCGAACCCCAACCCATCGTTGACTAACTCAGTCGACGATGAATCGAACGCGGCGTCCGCTGCAGAAAGCCCCTTCGGTTCGCTGTCCGATGTTCAGATTCGATGCGTGACGCGATATCCCGTTTCAGAAGATGTCTCCGCGAATCCGGATCAACAAACTCGCGAAGTTTATTTCCACGACAACAAACGTCGCGCGATGATGTTACCGTTGCCCGCGGCTGAATGGCGAACCGGTGCCACCGACTGCACCGCCGAACCCAGCGAGACTGAAAACGAGTCGCACTCGGTCGTCGTCACGACCAACGGAATCGGCGCCGTCTACAGCCCTGTGTGGATCGATTTTCAATCGCGACGTTTCCACCGCAAGCGGACCTGGCGAACACTGACCGTCGCCGATGATTTGCAGTTGATTCCCCGCAACATCGCCACCGGATTCCGAATTCAAATCGGCAGCGAGCAATGGATGGTTTATCGTTCGCTAATTGGCCGACGACCTCGATCCGTTCTCGGCAAACACTTGGTTGCCGACTTCTTCGCCGGTCGTTTTCACCCGGGCGATGGAGGCGTGGAAGAACTCGTCACAGTCGACGACGCACCTCAAGACTGATTCACTCGATCGAATCAGTTCAATTCCATCAATCGTTCGGCGACGGATCGAAGTGCCGAATTGATTTGCCACTTGGAGTGATCACGGTCGCCGGCCACATTGCTGATCCCGCGAACGACCATGCACGGTGTAGATGTCATCTGGCAAGCCATGGCGACACCGAATGCCTCCATGTCTTCCGCGATCACAGAGTCGCGATCGGTCTCGCCGGCGAGGTTTCGGCGACGAGACGCCATCGAGTCCTCCGACGACGCGGCGCAGACGCTTACCAATGTGTTCTTTGGTGTTTTCTTTCCCGTCGCGTTGCCGGGACGAGCCAACTCAATTTGGTCACCGATGGATTCTTGCGATTCGTCATCGCCGCTCGCCCATTGTTTCCAACCGAGTGTATCGGCGGAAACAAATTCGTCGCCCTCGCCGACGCCGATGCCGTCACAAATCGCTTCGTCAAACCAATGAGCTGATCCGACGGAGGCCGCATCCGACAATCCGCCCGCGATTCCCGCCAAAATGACTCGTGTCGGTTGATGCGTTCGGATCGCTCGCATGGTCGCGGCGGCGGCAGCCACCAACCCGAACCCGCAAAGCTCGCAGTGCCAACCTTTCATCGACACTGCTCGCAGATCCAAATGGTTCAACAACTCGGCCCGTTCACCCGAAGTTGGAATCAACAACAGCGTCGAATCAGCGCCCGCCACGACGAATTTCCGATCCCAAGAACCGAATTTGGAAGCGGTAGATCTTCTTCGTCACGCAAGTGATCTTGCCGGTTTCCAAATCAAAGTGATCGGGAGTCTCGGCCAAGTTGATGTTTGCGACCGCGCGGAACCCACGCTCCGCGAACACATCGATCACCATTGCCAAAGTCATTGGGTCTTCGAAGATCGCGTCTTCACTGTTCACGACCGCCAAACCAGCGATCGCGTGACGACGCACAATCGGCATGAATCGACTTTGGATGATCTCAATCACATGATGGAACAACTCACGATGTTCCAGTTCATAACCGTCCAGTCGACGAACCAATTCTTGGCGGGCATGCACGCCAAGTTCCGACGCCAGCGGCAGGTGCCTAACCGCGTCGTAGGTTTCTGGATCCAATTCCAGCGAAGACTGATACTCGAGCTCGCTGCGAATGTTCCGTTCCACTTCCGCGATGTCGCCACCGGCGTCGATGAAGTGGTAGTGATAAATCTTCTTCAGCGACTGCAGCGCATCCCAAGTCTTTTCCTTGAACACGCGATAACGTCGTTTTGCGGCCGTCGGATCCAAGTCCGTCAAACGCAGCTCGAGTGGCTCGCCGTCGTTTTCGGTTTCGACACGTTCGTTGTGCTCGGCAATCTTGCGACCACGAAGCAATTGACGTTCGATGCTGGTCTTTTCGTCAATGAACAACACGACCGCGTGAACGGTTGGCTTGCGAAAGTTGATCGCTAACGGCGTCGAATGATACTCGCGATAAAGTTGATTCATTTTCTGAACCAACTGGTGCAAACATTCCACCTGAACACGAGTTCGCGGGAATCCATCGAGGATGCATCCGTCGCGATACTCTTCTTCCAAGAGCTTGCGGAACAAGATCCCGACAACTTCGGTGTCGCCGACCATCCCGCCGGCTTCTTTGATGCGTTTTGCTTCGGGGGTGTCGAGCAGACTGCTGACCACGATCGGATCGCAGGTCAAACCACGAGCCTTCGAGATAAAACCGCTGTTGGTTCCCTTGCCCGATCCCGGTGCTCCGCCCAACAGAATCAATTCTTTGGTGAACCGCAAATTTTCGCGGCCGTACTCTTCCTCCAAGTCGTTCCAAACGTTGGTGAAGATCACATGGGCGTCTTTGACTTCCAAATCTTCCACAGAATGTGCCGCCGCAGCGGCGACCGCTTCGTCGGTCACCAATTGGGATGCTTGATCTTCAGCCATGTCCGCGACCGAGTCCGGCACATCCGGATTGGCGATTTCGGGGGTTTCGTCCAGTGAGTCCATGGCAGCAACAGGATTCATACAACGCGGGAAAATTGAAAGGAGACACCCCGCATCGTAACCAAGGTTGGATGCAACGCGAAGCGTCATTCACTCCGGCGACGCCAGATGGACGATGGGATAGGGCGTAAAATCCGTTGCAACCCGCAAAGCGATTGGTCGGGCGGGATCCGCCCCCGAAGCGGACTCATTTTTCAGCGTGATCCAGACCTTGTCTTTGCCCAGAATCTGGTTCCTCAGGACGCGAGCAAAGCCGGGCTCGATCCCATCGCTGCGTGTCCCCATAACTTCATCGCCAATCTCGCGAATCACGGGTTCCAACCTTTCACCCGCCGCACGCAACTTTTCGCGAGCCTCGGGTGAGGTCCATACATTCACCCAAACCTGTCGCAATCGTTCGTTGTCGACGATGGCTTCCATCACGATCGTCCGCAGCAAATCGCGAGCTTCGTCGTCGTTGACGATTTGCAGTGCGACGTCGCCAAGGCGTTCTCGCAACACATCGTTGGCCGCTAAATCACGCAGGATCGCTTCCACCGCCTCGGCGATTTCGTCGAGATGATTCTCCACGATTGGAACGACTTCTTCCTCCACAAATCGTGACCACTCCTCGCGAACCAATTCCCGTTCGGGCAGCGGTGCACTGTCGTAGAGTGCCCGCCAACCAAATCGCCACAGCGAAGCCTTCCCCCAAATTTCGCGACCGATTTCTTCCGCGGGTCCTCGTCCGTGAAGGCGCAGCACCGGCAACACTTCCGTCCGGACGAGCGGAACCATCTGACCCTGAATGATGTCCTCACGAAAACGAGCGGAGATGGTTTCAATCTCGGCATCATGACGTCTCAGCGACGCGGCCAATTCTGATTCGATGACCGGCAAACTCTGACGAACCGTTTCAAACACCAGCGGCAGCATCGCTTCGCTGATCTCTTCACCGTGCTCGCGCATGGCAGCCGAAATCTTCTGAGCCAACTGTTCTCGCTTGGGTCGCGGCAACAACGTCGCGATCACATCATCGACTTTGCCCGATGACCGATGCAGCGTCGCCTCAATCGGCTGACGACGGTCCCAAAACGACGTTTCGCGGTCCTGATCCAACGGTTCATACAAAGACAGCGTGGCGGTTTTGGTATCCGGGTCGACTCGCAAAACGTGCCCGACCTGATGCCACTCATCCGCACTCACATCTTTCGCGAATGCGGCGTCGCCAACACTCAGCGCGGCTGTCGGATCCGACAGTTCGACGGAATCCGTTGGCGTCCAAACGGCCGACACCAAAGGCTGGGCGCCACCGCGAGACGATGCGACGAGCCAACCGCCGACGACGACAAGACACCCAATCCAAAACACTGCACCGAGTGAACGAATGGTTCGAGTTGTCATACAGAATCTTTCTTGAGTGCTCGCAGTCGATCGACGTAAACCGCCGCGACAATGATCACACCCAGCAGAATGTTTTCAATGTGGTTTTCCAGCCCCAACGAGGTGCAACCATGAGCAATCACGCTCATGATCAAGACACCACACAGCGTTCCAACCACGCTGCCACGACCACCCAGCAATGATCCGCCACCGATCACCACCGCGGCGATGATCTCCAGTTCCAATCCCATCCCCGCGGATGCATCACCCTTTCCGAGTCGCGCGATGTCGACACATCCGGCCAAACCAAACAAAGCTCCCGCGATGACGTAAACCAAGATCTTTGTTTTCCGAACTTTCACGCCGCAAAGTCGCGCAGTCGCTTCGCTGGATCCGATCGCGAATACATGTCGTCCGAACAGCGTTTGATGCAGCAACAACGCGGTTCCAATCGCGAGCACGATCGTCAACCAAACGCCCCAACCAAAATTAGGCAGTAACGGGTAGGCAATCCATTCCGGGTTGGGAAACGGCGTGACCGATGCCCAAAGCCATTCAGGAATTCTTTCGGCCTTCGGTGTGATCGTGCCACCTTGCTCGGACAGGCTCTTGCCCAACCCCATGAAGATCGTCATCGATCCCAACGAGATAATGAAGGGCGTCAATCGCAATCCCGCGATCAAGATGCCATTGAACAACCCACACAACGCCCCGGCACCGATGGCCATCGCGAGAGCCGGAAAAATCGACCATTCACTTTTGAGCGTCAGCGCCGCGACACATCCACACAGAGCCGCCGCCGTGCCCGCGGACAAATCGATTCCGCCGCTAATGATGATCAACGTCATTCCCAGCGAAGCGATGCCGATCTTGACGCTCTGAATGCCAACCAATCGCACCGACGACATGGACGTGAAATTTCCGTCGCTGCCGGTTGCCCATTCGGCAACGGCAAAGAACAGAATCACGATGACCAATGCCAACATCGGTCCGGCGGTATTCAACCCTCGCTTCAACAACGCAGTGACTTCCTTCTGAGTGATGACCGATCGCGAAGGGGCTGGCTTTTGCCGAACATTGCCGCTTCGCAAACACAAGCTGAGCAGTGTACCAGCGCAAACGCTCCGGTTCAGTCGGGTTGTGCGGCTTGCGCAGTCGTCTTGGCAAACATGGGAAACCTTACCGGCAATTCGTCTCAGTGAAACGGCAACGGCGGGCCGATCGATTCGTGTAGGCGGCAATTGGCAAGGATGTCAAGCCATTGTTGACTTCCCTCCCTTGTCATTCACCCAGTACCTGCTGTGTCCAGAAACCCATCCAACTTTCTGCGTGTCCACCGTGGCGACCATGCATCAGATTCTGCCAAGCTTTCCTCCAAGCAAAAGCAGATGAAGTCGCATGGCAAACGTGCATTGGTGACTTCCGGTGACGCTCATCGTTTGGCATCCCAAGCCAGCGATCTGGCGGATCAATTGCAGGCACAGCAATCGATCCTGCGTCAGCAGCAAGTCGAATTGGCGATCCAAGCCACCATGGCTGCCGGTCACTCCTCCCGTCGCGATCCAGCCGAGAGCATCGATCGATTGCTCGGCGACGCAACGTTGGCGACCGGCACCACAGCGGCCGCGGTTTACTTGCTCGACGACGACACCGAGTTTCTCGCAACTCGATTCGTCTTCGGTTTGTCACCCGCAGAACGCTTGGGTTCACAGCGTCCCCTTCGTGGTGCTCGCGGTGACTTGGAAGCGATGGTCAAGGGATTGGTAGCGATTGACGACATGGATCTCGGCCCCATAAACACATGGCGTTCACCCGAACCCTTCCCATCGGGAATCTGCGTGTGTTTGGGCGAAACTGAGATGCCAATTGGCACGATGTGGTTGTATGCCGCCGCGGTAACGGCATTCAACGACGTGCACACCGCCGCGGCCCGTTTGGCCGCATCCAACTTGCAGCAAACGTTGCTCCGCTTGGCAGAGAAAGAAGCCGCACCGGATTCCTCCATCCGGTTGATTCTGCCCAGCGACGTGATCCTGGATTCACCCCATGATGTCTCGCCCCCACTTCACGAGACTTTTGACGACATGGAACGGATCTCGGATAACGATCCCACGAGCAACTCGACTGCCCTCGTCGAGGAAAACTCCGATGGTGTTGTCCCTCCCGACACCATCGCGCCCCCCGCGGATGTCATCGGCCGCCCTCCCGCCGATGCTTCCGCCTCCGTGATTGCCCCGATCGCGGAAGACTCCTCCGATCCAGCTCCAGCGACATCCCTGCTCGAGGATCACCTGGACTTGATCGACGACGACACCTTGTTGGATGCGGCCTTGGAATCCGCCATCGAAGCTCAGTTGGTCAAAAGTGACGAGCTGATTGCCGACCTGCAGAGAGATTCGGACTCCCATGCAGACACAAGCTTCGGATTGCACACCGAAGACGATGCCAGCGATGACGCGGCTGATCGTGATCCGTCGCAGGTCCAGGATGACGAGCCAGAGCAATGGCCTCTGTTATCGGGTTACGACGAAGAAACGATGCGATTGGCAGCCAAGCTGGATATCCAAGACGCACAGTTCCTATCGGGTGAATACGATCCGGCGGAAATCGACCAGTTCGACGCCGATGCGTTGGAGTTCCATCATGGCTGGGACAACGAAGACCTGGACCGCGACGTGGAAGACGATGAATCGTTTTGCAGCGACTTCGCGGACACCAGCGATCTGGATGCGTCCGATGACGACTATAACAACATCGTTTCGTTTGACCTAACTCCGGACACGATCTCGACGCCCGAGTCGGACACCATCGACGCGATCGACGACATCATCGCACTGATCGATGACTTTGACGCGGAGTTTCCATCACGTGCACCGGAGCCGGGCAAAGACGATCATTCCATCCTCACCAATCAAGCCGTGCAGCTTGAACCGGAGTCAGAGGACGATGACTTGGCCCATCAAGTTTCGATCTGGCAGCACCAAACGCTACCAATGGGCACCAGTATCTGTCCGTCTTGGTACGCGGACGGAATGATTGAATCGCCGTTGGACGTGGCACAAAGCTGGCACCACTGGGAGATCTTGCCCGATGGTCAAATCGCGATTGCCATTTGCCAACCCAACGGCGGAGCAACCGCGAAGATCGACCTCAGCAACGTGATGGACGTGACCGTCGTGCGAGCGGCGTTGCAGGCCCACTTGGGATACCGGCACCTTCCCGCCGACGCGGTCCGCAGAGCATACGACACGCTGTTCCAAATTCGCGATCAATCGTTCGCAGGCGAAGGGCACGGCAATGTTTCCCTGCTGTACGCCCACATCGATCCTGAATCAGGGGAAACGAGGATGGCGTCGACCGGGGACTGGTCGACGCTGGCGATCTCGAAGTTTGGCTACCGCCCCGTCGGTTGGCTGGACCGCGAATCCGATCGGAACCATCGAGATCTGGGTACCAGTGACTTGGAAACAACCTGTCTGGGCAACGTCGATATCACCAGCAGCCATTTGTATTTACAACAAGGCGAAGTGTTCTTGGTCGCGGGATGCCAGTGGATGGGATTGCAGCCGACGACTGGAGTCCCCGGCTACCCACAACACCAAATCGGCACAGCGATCACGCAAGCCATGCGAGAAGGCAAGCTCACTCCGCTAGCCGCCCTGAGGAACTGGATGGCCGAAACGACGCTCAACGGCGAACGTTCCGCGATGGCTCTTCACCGAATGGGTTGAGCAGAAGTCGTCTGCAAACGAACCGCTTGGCGTTTGCCAAATGGCGATTTCATCAGTGCAAACCCTCCGTCCCAGCTTCGATCAAATATCGATTACGCTGGCGACAGGCAGCACAAAGATCTTGCCGTCGCCGATCTGGCCTTCGGTTCCGGTTCGTGATGCATCGCGAATGATCTCCACGACAGGCTCCAAGTCGTCGTCGTCGATCACCATTTCGAACGTGACCTTCCGCAGCAAATCGATCTTGTATTCGTTGCCACGAAACAAGGCCGTTTGCCCGCGCTGACGACCGTACCCGAGAGCATCGCCAACAATCGTGTCGCTGAAGCCCGCTTCATCGAGAGCCGATTGCACGTTGGACAGTTTGGTTGGTTGAATGATGGCTTGAATCAAAATCATAGCGTCACCGTTTGGCCGGTCGTCATCGAAGTTTCGATCGCCTCCAACATCCGCTGGGTCTCCAACGCCTGCTGATGATACGCTTCCCAAGGAGGCGATGGCGAATCCCAAAGTTGTTCGTCTTGTTCGGTCGCGTTGATCCAACCAACCAATCGCGAAATCATGTTGTGCTCTTGGTGGCACTCGCAACTGAACGGATGCACTTTGCCTGACGCCTCGTGCACCCATCCCCGCGCAGGCTTGTCCGGCCAAGGCCGCGTGAAGTCATCGCAAACGATGGACGCTTCTTCGCCCGCGATCTCAAACCATTTTCGCGTTGATGTGTCAAAGCCGCATGACATCGTTGCGGAAACCTCGTTCGGAAAATCCATCATCGCGGTCACGCGGTAGGGCACGCCACCACGCATCACCGATTGAGCATTCACCGTGGTCGGCAACCCATCATTGGCAAGCCGCAAGATCCCCGCCGCGTACCAACCCAAATCCAGAAGGCAGCCGCCACCCAACGAAGCGTCTTGGCGATGATCGCCGGATTGAAACGGGTTGTAGAACGAGACCGCCGAACTGACGTGCCGCAAAGCACCGAGCCGAAACTCCGCTTCGCCTTGAGGAACTTTCGCGTCTTTCACCCAAGTTCGAAACATGTCTGTTCGATCGTGATGCAACCACGCCGTCGCATCGAGCCAATGCACGCGAGCCTTTGTACAGGCGTCCGCCATCTGCTGAGTTACCGAGGACGTTGTCGCCAGTGGTTTTTCGCAGAGCACGTGTTTGCCCGCCGCGGCTGACGCGATCATCCATTCCGCGTGCAACGATGGCGGCAACGCCACGTAAACCGCGTCCACGTCGTCACGAGCGATCAACTCCGCATAACCGGACACGGCGTTGGCAATGCCGTATGAGTCGGCGTACCAACGTGCCCGCTCGGAAGTCCGACTGGCAATCGCGGTCACGCTTGCACCGGGTGTGGATTGCAAGTCCGCGACCAACCGGCGAGTGATTCGGCCGGTGCCCAAAATGCCAAACCGGACCGGTCGGCGTTCGTCTTCCGTGCGTGTGGGTTCTGGCTGCAAAATTTCAGTCGTGGTGCGTGAGGGAAGCGGATGTCATGGCGAAAGCCTAGCCGATCCCCCGGGCAATCGGCACCACCGGTCTGATCGCTCATCTCAGCGGAAGGAAACTGGTCGAATTCCGTTTTCGATCTTGCCAATCCGTCCACCGTCCCCCCTGCGTGCTAACTTTCCTACGGACGGAATTCTTTCTCGACGTATGACCGATGGATCGATGAAAACGCAACCGATCATGAACGATCAAAGCCCCCGCAATGGCCTGCACGCCATTGCCGGTCGCTTGCGTTTTCTATCGCTGGCATGCGTCCTTTTTTCGGCACTGCTTTCCTCCGGCTGTGCCAACCTTCGCCTGCCCGCGATCAATCCCACGGGCGAAACTCTCTTCGCTCCGCTTCCAACCACGACCAGCCTTGCTCTGCCGGGTTGCCTCGATGACGGAAGCTGTGGTTGCTTGGGTTGTATTAAAAACTTGGGCACCTGCTTGAAATCACCGTGCTTGGGAATCCCCAACTCGGCGTTTCCCGAACCCGAAGATCCACCGAAGTGCGTCGATCCCAATGCCACCATCGGCAGCGGCGTCGCGGACACCGGACCATGTGTTCCCGGCCCCGGTTGCTCGGGCGATTGCTTGACCGGACCGCCCGCTGTTCTCTACGGCACCGAAATCACCGCCCAAAAAGCCTGCCAGTTGCCGCCTCGCGGTGATCGCGGTTGCATCCTGCTGACGCCACAAAAGATCGTGGCTCCGGTCGGCGGTGAAGTCATGTTGTTGTCTGGTATTTGTGGCACCGATGGATACCTGCTGACTGCGGAACCGCTCGAATGGATGATGACGCAAGACAGCGTCGGACACATCATCGAAGTCGGCGACGACGATCCCGGTTTGGTGCATCGCCTGACCAATGTCCCCGTGGCAAAGAAGGAAACCCCCGGTTTCGCTCGCGGCGTGACCAGCACCAAAGAAATGGTGATCACTCGCGGAAACAACAACGCCGCCGACGACATCAAACTCGAAAAGGGCCAAACCTACATCACCGTCAGCAGCCCCAGCGAAGGAACCAGCCACGTCACCGTGTTGGCTCCCGAAAGCGATTGCTGGGATCAACGAAAAGCGACCGCGACGATCTACTGGGTCGACGCTCGTTGGCAATTCCCATCGCCGCAACGCGTTCAGGCTGGCACGGTCGTGGACTTGGTCACCCGAGTCACTCGTGCTCAGGGCAGCCTGCCCGCCCGCGGTTGGAAAGTCCGCTACGAAATCATGAACCCCGAACTGGCAACCTTTGCCGGTACCGGTGGATCATCCGTCGTGGAAGTCAACGTGGACGATTCCGGCGACGCCCTTGCAACTCTGGAACCAGTCCCCGGAACCAGCGGCAACGCCATCGTCGACGTTCGCGTGATTCGCCCCGGTGGCACGTCAGACAACATGCCTGACCTCACGCTCGGACGCGGCCAGGCCTACGTGACCTGGAGCAGTCCCCAATTGGACCTGCGAGCCGGCGGACCCGAAGTCGCGTCGTACCAAATCCCCTTCGACATTTTCGCGAACCTGCGAAACCCCGGCGACCAAGACGCGACCGGCGTCAAAGTTGAACTTGGTTTTCCCGCAGGTGTGCGAATCATCACGACCGATGCGTTTGCGAAAGTCTTCACGAACACGATCGTGTGGGACATCGGCACGATGCCAGCTCAGCAACAACTGGATTTGGCTGTCAATCTCACCTCACCTTCCGCGTTGAATTTGACGTTCCGAGCCTCGGGTGAATCCGGTTTGATCGCCGAGGACACCGTTCGCGTTGACATCTTCCGTCCCGCGTTGGCTGTGCGAGTCTCGCCCCAGACCGACCGCGTCACGGCGGGTGATCCGGTGACCTTCGACCTCGAAGTCGAAAACACTGGCGACCGGCCACTGCAAGAAGTCGAACTGGAAGTGACCGGCGACAACGCGATGATTCACCGGGAAAAGAACAGCCGCGAAGTTGGCAATAAGAAAACGGACGGCCCGTTGGAACCAGGCGAGATCTGGCAAACTAACGTCACATTCGTGCCAACCGATTCGGGGCAACGCTGCATCGATGTGGTTGCCTTGGCCGCAGGAGGCCAGCGAGCACAGGCTCAGTCATGCGTGATCGCGATCAACCCTGCTCCGCCCACACCAGCCATCACCGCAAACCTGCAAGTCCGCGACCGAATGGCGGTCGGCGACTTGATCCTCGCGACCGGACGAGTCACCAACTCTGGCGAAGTCACATTGACCAACGTGCGAGCCACGATGGCTTACGACGTGCAATTGATCCCGCGTCAAGCGACGACAGACTACCCCTACGTGATCGACACGCCATACGTCATCGCTTGGACTGTGCCTGAAATCGCACCCGGCCAAACGGTGATCTTGGAAACCGAGTTTGAAGCTCAAACGACAGCACAAAGCAGCCGCATCGTGTTTGCCACTTCCAGCAATGAAGGTGCGACCAACAATGTCTCTGACAGCATTCAAATCTTCCCCGGCACACCCAGCAACGCTCCTTTGACACCCGGTCCGGCACTTCCACCCGTCAGCCCATCGCCGAACATTCCCGGCGGCCCTGGCACAGCCCCCGCGAATCCCAACGCGGGCCGAAGCACGCCGATCCCTGGCAACAACACGCCTGCTCGAGCGGGTGTGCTGCGACTGCAAGTCTTGCAACGCGACATTTCACCTCGCGTGGGAGATCCGATCCGCTACGCCGTCGCAATCACCAACGACACCGACCTGCTCGACTCGCAAGTCCAGATCCACTTCGATATCCCACCGGGAGTCATCGTGGAAAACTTGGTGCAAACCAAGAGCCCTGAACTTTCAGGTTTGGACCGGAGCGGCAACACGATGTACTTCACCGAGATCAAAACCATGAAACCGGGCGAGACCATCGACTACGAATTGGTCCTGCGAAGCAACCAAGCCCAGGACTTCAACCTGATCCTCGAAGCCGAAAGCCGCAACGTCCCCCAAGGCATCGCCATCCGAGAACCAACCACGGTCTCGCCGTAGCAGGCTGTTGATTGAGTCGCCAATGACGTTTCAACGCATTTAGGATGGGCACTCTTGCCTTTTTGTACCCCACATCTTTTGAGAGCCGCTTGCGTTGGGAATACAAGCGGTTTAAGACCAAACATCCCTTGCCGAGGAATCATTAGTGTTTGATTAGCGGCGATTAGTGTTCCCTTGACCGCTCTGGTGGAACACTAATCCACTCTGATCGGACACTAATCTTTGGTGTTTCGAGATGTGGGGTATAAAAAGGCACTCTTGCTCGTCAGAGTTGTGGATGTCGGCCTAAAATGGCCAACCTACAACAAAATCAACAAGCTGCTAGTGCCTCCGGAACGATTTTGTGCCGCTTGATGACCTCATTTTCACCAGATCCTCAAGCAGCCAGAAGCGTGCCCTGATAGGTCCACTT
>NZ_NIZW01000035.1 GCF_002727185.1 Rhodopirellula bahusiensis | reverse complement strand
TCGCTCGGCTATCTTTCGCCGACCAGATTCGAATCAACCGTCCCCTGCTAAAATAAGAGGACGCGTGGCCCCCAAAACCCAGGCCACCTCAAGTCGCCCACTACCGGATCTCCGATGAATTTGGAGACAATCAGCGCCCACGGTGACGATTGATTCGGCCCTCGATGTTGATGGGGATCATCCGATTGATCGTTGATCAATGAGCTTGTCCGTTCTCTCACTTCGAGCGTTTCCATGCAGAGAAGACATTTTCTTTCGTTCTCAGCATTCGCTGCCGCCGCGTCGGTCACCGGATGCGATTCCGGCAACGTGACGGAACCCATTGCGGCCTCGGTGGAGCGAGTGGCGACGGAGGTCGACGAAGCTGTCGATGAGACGTCGACCGAAGACTTGGAGCGATACCGTGTTGCTTTGCGAGGCTACGAAATCGTTTCGGGGATGATTGGCCCGCGAGTGTTCTTCTTGCCTTATCCTGGAATGCGAATTCTGTCCGTGGTGATTGTGGCGACGACGGTTTCAGCGAAGTTGGCGGTCAAGTACATCGACACCGAGTTGATCCAGCGACAGTTCGAAGAAGAACTGACTGACGAAGAACGCTCGCTGGTCGAGGCAGATGGCTACGTCCGATTTGAAACCGAAAGCGGCGTTTCAGAGACGGTTATGTTGGGACCCAGCGAGTACGCGTGAATTCGTCGATCATCGAGATTCTTATGAGCCACGGTATCGGAGCCAATTGTGAAAGCCCCTCATCCCACGATCACTCTCGGATTCAACCTTCTCCTGATTTTGTACTCGGCGGGGACAGGGTTCATCACGTTCGCTTTTTCTGACAAAGCCCAGGGCGTTCCCATCCAAGGCGTGGTGCTCACATCGTTGATCGACTTTGTACGGTACCTGATCATGATGTTCATCTCCGCATGGTTCATTCGCGAATTCTGGAATCGATTGGTCGCGGATTTGTTTGCAACGCGACTGATCGCTTATCGCGAGGCCATCACCATCGTCGTCCTTTTGGGTTTGTTTGGATTGTGATCGACCGACAATTGATTCGTGACGGGCAATTTGACTCGACCAAGTTGGGGCAATAAGATCATTTGATCGCTTCCCTTTCGTGACCAATGGTCGACGAAGTGCATTCGGCGAACTTTCCAGTCCATTTGTTTGTTGGAGAATTCAGCCATGCACCTTTCTGTTGGTATCTTTGAGCTCGTCTTGCCCGCCGTTCTTGGGCTCGTCTCACTGCTTTTGCGGTGGCGTCGGAGCAAGCTTCTGCAAACAGCGGAGATTGCCTTTGCCTGTTCCTGCGGTGCGACCTTGCTATCGCCCGCGGACCTCGCATCAACGCTGATCTTCACTGTCGCGTTCTTTCTGTGTTTCCAACTTGGCACCCGTTTCAAGAAGCCGGTGAAGAAAGACGTGACGATGGAGAAGGACGTCGACCAATCACAATCGAGCTGGATGAATCCATTTCGATTCGGAGTAGTGGTTGTTGCTTTCGGCGTGGCCATTTTTGCGTTTGGGCAATTTCAGCTTTGGCAGCAGCCCGCCGGACCGCTGGCCCATCAAGTTTTCCGAGCATGGGCGGCCAGCTGGATTGGAACCATTCTGCTCGTGTTGTCAGCAGCGTTTTGGGGTTACAATTTCGCAAGCAGACAAATGCTGAGTAAGAAGGATGCTTCCGTTTGACCGCACTTGAGCAGAACAGGAGCTTCATGCGTTTTACATTGACGCAGATTTTGACCACGGTCCTTGTTGTTGCTTTGGGACTTGCGCTCGTCGGTAGCCAGTTCCGGCATCAGCGACGGATTGCTGCGTTGGAAAATGCTCTCTATCAAGCCCGCGAGGACATTGCGATTGCCGAGTACGGTTCTGCAAGTTGTCAGCTGCTGGAATTCCGCCCACATTTTTATGACGATCCATCGAGCTTGCGTTTCTTGAATCACGAAATTGCTTATTCAATTTTGATGCACTGGGAACGCGAAGCGGCAATCGATGCGGCCGTTGACACTCCTGGTCATAGCAAGGCTTTTGCAAAGCGGGCCTTGGGACTATTGGAGTGCACGACACCGGACGATTTTGTTCGAGAGTTGCGTTTGAGGTTTTCCATCTATCCCGATGATGAATTGGGATCATGGTTCTCTGGCAGTCCACCAGGTGACCTGCTCAACTTCAAGGCGTTCTTGCGGGCGGCACTTGAGCTGAATGAACCTGCCGGTGGTTAGGCTTGTCCGTGTACCAACGGGCGTTATTTGCACAGAAAGTGTGGCATAGGCTTCCAGCCTGTGTTCTTCGCAATCACAGGCTGGGAGCCTATGCGACTTGTTTTCTGCACCGTCCTTCGCACGCTTTATTTTCCAAGACTGACCAACGGAACCGACATGAGTTCATCTCTCAATCCAGACGACTACCTTGGGCATTGCGAGGACATTGATGCTAGCCATCCGGACATCGTTGAATGTGCACGCAAGCTGGCGGGGGCATCGATGGAGGAAACCGCGAAGAACTGTTTTGAGTTTGTGCGTGACGCGATCCTGCACACCGGAGATGAACAGCGCAACCCAGTGACATGCCGAGCGTCGGACGTGCTGTCGCAGGGGATTGGATACTGCTACGCCAAGAGTCATCTGCTTTGTGCTTTGTTGCGAGCCAACCAAATTCCCGCCGGGATGTGTTACCAGCGACTGTCGGTTGATGGCGATGGTCCACCGTTCTGCTTGCACGGTTTAAACGCCGTTCATTTGCCGGGGCATGGTTGGGTTCGGATCGACGCTCGTGGGAACAAACCCGGCGTGAACGCCCAGTTCGATCCGCCTCGCGAGCAACTGGCGTTTGCGACCGAAATGGAGGGCGAATGCGACCTTCCAGAGATTTGGCCAAAGCCACATCCGGCCGTGGCAGAGCGACTGAGGCGGCACGATGATTGGCTTGAACTGGCCGAAGATTTGCCCGATGTCGATTGAAGGCAACTGGCATCCGCCAGACGGTACAATGGAGACCACTGTTGCAGCGTGGTCGGGTGATTGTCGATGGATGTTTGGTGTTCGCCTTCATACTGCTCGTCGGTGATGATGAAACCGAAGAGGGGCTGAGCCCTCCTGCGACAGCCAACTAGCGACGAGATTGCGGCGCTGCCTTCTTTCAGTGCTTGGAATCGACTCGTTGTATTTCGGTCGATTGATTCGGTGATTTCTGGAGATACTCTGAAAAGCCACGCCGCTTTTTCGGCGGTATACCACCCCGAAGTGAGCCGTCTTGAAACAGACGGCCGAACAAAATTGCCGATCACTGTCGTCCCACATCGCCTTGAGAGAATGACATCATGAATTGTTTGTTGAATCGAATGACTCGAGCCGCCGTCGCGGCATTCTGCGTGATCCTCGGGGCCAATTCGCTTCTCGCGTTGGACGACGCGCCGAAGGACAAAGAAGCAGAAAAGGCTGCTGAACCGGTCAAGGTGCAGGGGACATTCGAGGCGACTCGAAGTTGGGAATTGAACCACGGGTTGGATCAGTTTGGTGAACTCGAGATCAAGAAGATCCTGCCGCACGGAACCGACGTCAAAGAGGGCCAGACGGTCGTTTGGTTTGACACTGAATCCATCGACAAAAAACTTTCTGCCGCCGAGATCGATATCCGCTTGGCAAGAATCACCGCGGCGGATGAACAATTTGCGTTTGACCAATTCGTTGCTGCTCAGAAACTTGATCGCGAAGATGCGGAGCGTGCACGTCAGTCTGCCAAGCAGGCTTACGACAACTACTTGCAAGTCGACCGGGATCGAAAAATCAAAAGTGCTGAATTCGACATCAAATCGTCCAAGGCTTCGTTAGAAAACGCGGCGGAGGAATTGAAGCAGCTTCAGCAGATGTACGACGCCGATGACTTGACCGAAGAGTCCGAAGAGATCGTGCTCAAGCGTGCCAAGCGTTCGGTCGAGTCCGCTCAGTTTCGATTGGAAAGCACCGAGATCCGATCCAAACGAACGATGGAGCAATCCATTCCTGCCGAGGACGCTCAAACGGAGGCGACTTGGGAACGGGCTCAGATGGCTTATGAGAAAACCCTTCGCAACCTCGACAGTGCCAAGAAGAAACGCGACATCGAACGTCGAAAGGCCGCCGAAGCTTTGGCCGAAAGGGAAGCCGACTTCGAAGAGCTTCGCCAGCAACGAAAGGCGATCGTCATCAAAGCTCCTGGTGGCGGCATCTTGCTTTATGGAGAACTCAATCGTGGTGCTCTCAATGCAAAGCCCAGTCCGATCAAGGCGGGTGCGAAAGTTTCAACCGACCAGGTCATCGCTACCGTGGTCCAGCCCAAAAAGATGCGAGTTCGATTGACGTTGAGCGAATCGGATTTGGCGGGCATCAAGACAGGCGATTCATGCGTCATCAAGCCAGCGATTGATCCGAAGGCCGAAGTGAAAGGCGTCGTTGATTCGATTGCGACGGTGCCATTCATGGGAGCCAAGTTTGATGCGACCGTGAAGGTCGTTGGGCAATTGCCTGATGCGGTGAAGCCTACCATGACGGCAACCGTTGAACTGACGAAGTGATCGTGACCATCCTCGGGAAAACGCTATGAACATCAAGCAAACCGAACAATTTTTCACGATGACTTTGGTCACTCGGCTCACTCGAAGATCGGCTTTTCGCTGCGTGTTGGTGATTGCTGTCTTTTGTCCGCTGGTGTTGAGCTCGCCATCCCATGCGGAAGAGTTGCCGATGGTGGTGCACTTTGATGTGACTCGCACCCCGGTGCCACCTGAAATTGATGCACCCACCGAATCGGATATTCGCTCAGCGATCGTGCGTGGCGTCGAGTTCATGCTCGAAGACCAGAACCCGAACGGTTCTTGGGGATCACCGACTCGGACGAAAGGTCTGAATATCTACGCCCCGGTTCCCGGAGCACACCATGCGTTTCGAGCCGCGACCACGTCGTTGGGAATCGCTGGGTTGATTGACACTTTCGAGCACTTGCCGGCGGATTCATCCGATCAAAGTTTGAGGGCACAGGTTCGCGATTCGGTTGATCGAGCGGAAACGTGGTTGCTTCGTGAATTGCCGAAGCTGCGTCGAGCGGATGGCTCGGCCGTGTACAACGTGTGGGGGCATGGTTATTCGATCCAGGCTCTGGTGCGTTTGCATGAATGGCACAAGGACAATGCGGATCGCCAATCCAGCATCGTCGGTCTGATCCAGGATCAATTCGAAATGCTGCAGCGTTACGAATCGGTCGACGGTGGTTGGGGCTACTACGATTTTCGTTACCAAGCCGACCAGCCAACATCGTCGTCGACCAGTTTTGTCAACGGAGCGGTGTTGGTTGCCCTGAAGGAAGCCGACTCGCTCGGTATCACTCCGCCCAAGCGTATGGTGGATCGAGCGGTTGCTTCGCTGGGGCGACAACAGAAGCCCGACTTCAGCTACTTGTACAGCGAGGACTTGCAGTACCGCCCCATGCGTGAGATCAACCGTCCGGGCGGCAGTCTCGGCCGGTCCCAATGCTGCAACGCGGCGATGCGAGTTTGGGGCGATTCCAAAATCACGGACAATGTCGTGAAGGTGTGGTTGTGTCGGCTTTATCTTCGCAATGGCTGGCTCGACATTGGCCGAAAGCGACCGATTCCCCACGAAGCCTGGATGCAAGTGGCCGGATACTTTTACTTCTTTGGCCACTACTACGCCGCAGTGGGAATGGATTTGTTGCCCGAAGACGAACGTGCGCCATATCAATCGATGCTGGCCAAGTTGATGTTGGATCGTCAAGAAACGGACGGATCTTGGTGGGACTATCCGCTCTATGATTACCACCAACCCTACGGCACCGGGTTTGTCTTGATGACGCTGGATGCTTGCTTGCCCTGAGCGAGGAAGCAGTTTCCCAGCTGGAAGTTGGCTGTGATAACATGGTTGCCCCACCTTGAATCGGGCCCCGCCAGACCTTCCACCAAGAATGCCCCCATGAAGAGAACGCTGTTTGGGATTTTGCTTGCGATCCTTCCCGTCGCTGTGATTTCATATGCCAAGCCACCCATCCCAACACCGCGAGAAACGCCGGTGGTGGGCGACATGGATCACTACTTCCTCGAGGCCATGTACGACCTCAAAGAATCGGACGCAGGATTGCAGCACGTGGTCGATTCACCCAAGTTTCGTGATTTGGTGGCGAAGCATGACTTGAAGCTGTTGGGCGGACCAATGCTGGGCTGCGTCACCGACCGCGGCGCCCGCATCTGGGTTCGAACGACGGAACCCGCCAGCGTGCAGGTTGTGATGGACGGTCAATCCAGCGAGGTCGTCGAAACCTCTGCGGAGATGGACTATTCGGCGCTCCTGGATTTGAAAGATTTGCAGCCTTCGACGTCATACACCTACGATGTTCTGGTCAACGGAGAAAGTGTCTTCGCCAACCAGAAACCGACGTTCCCGACTTACCCATCCAAAACGGAGAAGGCAAAGTTCAGCGTCGCGTTTGGCGGCGGAGCCCGTTACAACCCGCCCAAGGAAAAGATCTGGGACGTCATCGCAGGTCGTTCACCGGAAGCGATTCTGTTGCTCGGTGACAATGTTTACATCGATCAACCCAAGTCGCGTACGAAGCAGCGAGTTCACTACTATCGCCGACAATTGCGACCTGAGTTTCAACGTCTGACCGCGTCGACGTCGGTGTACGCGGTCTACGACGATCACGATTTGGGCGTGGATGATTCCTCGGGAGGCCCCCGTAAATTCAAACCCAGTTGGAAATTCGAATCGTGGAAAGTCTTCCGTGAAAACTGGAACAATCCTGCATACGGCGGTGGTGATGAGCTTCCCGGTTGTTGGTTTGATTTTTCGATTGGCGACGTCGACTTCTTCATGCTCGACAATCGCTATTACCGGTCGTTCAAGGACGGGACGATGTTGGGCCCGGAACAAAAAGAATGGTTGTTGACCAAGCTGAAAGCATCCGATGCCACGTTCAAAGTTCTGGCTTCTGGGACGCTGTGGACCGAACACGCTGACAAAGGCGGTCGGGATTCGTGGTGGGGCGTGAAGGAAGAACGCAACGAAATCTTTGACTTCATCGACCAAGAGAAGATCGGCGGCGTGATTCTTTTGTCGGCGGATCGACACCGCACCGACGTGTACAAGATCGAGCGACCCAAAGGCTACGACCTGTTCGAATTCGAGACGTCGAAGATGACCAACGATCACACGCACCCGACCAAGGAAGAAGCGGTCTATTCCTACAACGAGGGCAATTTCTTTGGGATGTTGAATTTCGATTTGGAGAAACCGGACCCGGAACTCACGTTTCAGTGCATCACAATGGAAGACGAAAACGTCTACGAGATGACATTGAAACGCAGCCAACTGCAGCGGGTGGAGTGAACGAGATCATCCGCTCCATGCAAGAAAGCTGGAGTCTGTGCCCGGCTAACCCATCTGGTAGACAGATGGGTAGTCGCTTGGTGGTCGAATCACTTCGCAGGCGGAGTCAATTCGCCCTGCCACACTGAGACGTTGTTGATCCAACCGTCGAAGTTTCGGCCTGTTCCTTCGCGGTGCCCGCCGATGACCAGACCGCCGAACTCGGAAGCTGGGCCGGGAACGGGGACTTGGTGCTTGGCAAGTTGCTTGCCGTTGAGAGTCAGTGTGAGTGCCTCACCATCGAAGGTCACGAAGATTTTGTTCCAATGATCGAGCAGGCTCGCACGATCAATCAACGTGTCAAAACCGCCTTGCGATTTTGCCAGCGGAGCTGCTTCCGGTTGGGAGGCTGGTTGAAGCGTGTGAGTGTGCAGTTGCATGTTGATCTGGTCCGGTGATTCCGAAGACCTCATTCCCAGTGAGAGGTGCCACGCGGATTTCGCGGAGATGTCTCCTTCCGCTGTGCTTTCGAATAGGAAGTGTCGTTCGGATGTGCCGTGTGTTGGGAGGCTGGTCGGTTTGAAAGAGAGCATAACGGTGTGATGGGTCGAGTTGTCATCCAAGAAGCAGCGAGGCACTTGGACGTACTGCTGGCGAGACCGTTCCAGTTTCAACGCTCCACCATTGTCGCCCGTACCGGCTTCGATTTTGGCACCGTTGTTTGCGACCGCATCGATTCGACGCCCAAGAACGGATTCGTTCTTTAAGTCAGTGTCAAACGACCAGTGAGCTCTCAGGCTGAGGTTGCGATCCGCTTGGTCGTTTGCCTTGAGCGACGTGAGCGGAAGTTCGACCTTGCGATTCACAATCCCGTCGGGCTGACGGAATTCCGCGGTCAAAGTTGGAACGTCGTGGGTTCCGTCCGCTTTCAAGGTGAGGAACTGCCAGCCTTCGACGAGTGACCATTCCAACGACGGGTGATAGACATCGAGTTCCGTGATCGTGCGTTTGTGACCTGGCGAAATGACAAAGTCGTGCAGGTCATAACCGACTCGCTGTGGATGAACCAAATGCCGTGCAACGTGAATGTCACCGCCCAGCAGAACCACTCCATCGATGTTCTCATTTTTGATGACGTCGAAGATTGCATCCCGTTCGTACCAATACGTGAACATGTCGTCGGTTTCTTTGTTCTTCTTGTCCTCCCAGATGGCACCGAGTGCGAGCACCTTGAAAGGAGCCTTTGAGTCCCGCAACTCAGCGAGCAACCATTCCCACTGTTCCGAACCGAAGCAGGTTGGCTGAGACGCGTCGACGGGCGATGGCTCGGTTTGAGAGAAGTAGCGGGGGTCGAGAAAGAAGACTTCGATCATGCCCAAATCGGCATGGTGGTAGACGCCTTCCGTTCCGGTGCCGAATTGCGAATGGGCTCGGTAGTTGACGAATCCACGACGCGTGTCAATTTTTCCGTCCATCAGATTGCGTCCGTTGCCGTTGTTGCGACCAAAGTCATGGTCGTCCCAAGTGCCAACGGTGGGCGTGTTGGCTGACAGTTCCGCCAAGTCAGGCATTTGCAAGAATTTCCGATGTCGTGATCGAACTTTCGCCAAACCGGTGGTGTCGATGTACGGCGTGTCGCCCATCAGGCAGACCATGTCGAGATCCAAGCTTTGCATTTCCTTCCAAATGCCGTTGGGTTCGATGTCGACGCACGAGACAAAACCGACCGAGACGCTTTGTGCGTTTCGAGCGAGGTTGGCGGTGTGGAAACTGTGCGTCTCGTCGGCTGCGATCAACGTCTCTTGCGTATCAGCGTTGTCGATCCGGTAGTGATAGCGGGTGTTGGGGTGAAGATTCGCGACGGAGAACTTCGCGACAAAGTCATCGTCCTCGCCACCTGTGGAGGTGACTTGCTCGACGACTTTCCCATCTAAAAGAACTGATAGTTGCAGTGGTTGCTCAGATGCACTTGGACGGTAGAGCAATTGAGCGGAAGTGCTGTCGACGGATCCGACCAGCGGCCCGACTACCTCATTGGCTCTCGACGTGCTGTGACACACGATCGTCACTAGCCCAAGTGAATAGATGATTAAGAATTGGCGAAGGCGATGTGTGTTCATGGCGCTGATCGAAGGGTGAGTCACAAGAGCTGAGTGTTGCAAGTCTGGTGCGTTGATCCGGATTGGAACAGGAGTCCGTCGTCAGTTGAAGACGGCAACGCTTTCAGTTACTTAACAATCAATTCGCCATTCATCACCATCCAATGTCCAGGGAACGTGCAGAGGAACGGATAGCGTCCTGGTTCGGCCGGCGCTTCGAAATAGACCGTTTGTGAAGCACCGGGACCAACCACGTCCGTTGCGACCAAGATGTCATCGGAGTCCGGGATGTAGTGTCGAGCAAAGGCCTGCGGATCCGTGATCAATTGGTTGGCCAATTCGCCAACTCGCTGGAGTGAACCAGGGCGGACCAAAGCCCAGTTGTGCGGGACGACATCAGGATTCACCAGTTTGAACGCCAGCGGTTCACCGGCACGCACACGAATGGTCTTGGTTTGGTAGGTCAGGTTGGTTCCAGTCTTCAATTCGATCTTTCTTGCATCCTCAATCGGATCCTTCCATGGATTGGGGACACGAACGGCATTCAACGCCATGTCAGTTAGGAGCGGATGTGCAGCGACTGACTTTTCGACGGGTTGGTGGCCGGGGAAATCTTGGAACGGTGCGTCCATTTTATGAACGGTGATGAACAGGTCATGACCGGATCCGGTGGGGCCACCACTCAGGAACTGAGCGTCCGCGTTGACGTGCATTCGCAGATGCAATTGATTGACGGGTTGCAGGTCCGGGATCTCAAGAAACACAGAACGCCCGTCGGGCAAGACATGTGCGGAAGTGATCGCGAGCGGATCGTGTCCCGCAACGCCCGGATGCATCGGTGAGTATTCCGGTGACCCATACGCACCGCTGTAACGATAGTTCCAGCATTGAGCGAAGTGGTTCTGCACGTCGCTGGCGATGCTCGCGTCAACAGGCTCGGCAAACGTGAGACGCACGCCGTTTTGATGGACATGGAAACCCGTCGGAACTTGATAGGTATGTTCCGTGAACCGAACGCGTTGAAAGCTTCCTTCGTCCGACACGTACGCTCCCCAACCTTGCATGCCCGTGACATACAGTTGATTGTCGGTGGGAGAAAATCGACCGCGGTGAGCGCCGGATCGAAAGTCACCGCACATAGGGATCACGGCTCCCTGCGTTTGCCCATCGACTTCGTCTTGCAACACGGTGAACCACGTTCCCGCACCAAATGAAAAGTGAAGTAGCTTTTGCTGCAAGGGTCCCCACACGCCGGTCGGCACAACGGTTTGACCGCCGCTGGAATTGTCCAGTCCGCGTGGTAGATACGCCAATGGCAACGACGGTGGTTGGTCGCCGCGTGGACCGCGATAGCCGTAGTGCGGTGGTGCGTTGCCGTTTGGCACATCGTGGTGTCTGGGCACGGCGCAGATCATGGATGCGGGAGTCCATCCTCCTTCACTGCAGGGCACCGTCAGCGTTCCGTCGGGCAAGATGCCCAGCCCGTCGGGATTTCGAAAGCCAGTGGCGATGACGTCCGCTCGACTGCCGTCGGATGAGATCCGAAGAAGTCCTTGATTGCCGGAAGCCGTGTAGAAGTTGCCGTGTTCATCTCGCTGCAGCCCGCAGATGAAATCGTGGCCAGCCGGTGATGTATCAAACGCGTTGCTGAAGCATTCGTAATAGTCCGCCTCTCCGTCGCCATTGATGTCCGTCAATCGGGTCAGTTGATCGCGGCACTGCACGAAGATTCCATCGGATGCAACAACCAATCCAAGCGGTTGATGCAAGCCGGAAGCGAATTTTCGCCAGGTCGCAATCGCCGGTTGTTCAGCGTCTGCTTGCAGGCCGCTGACGTGCCAAACGTCGCCTTGCATCGTGCAGACCAAAGCACTTCCATCAGGAAGGAAATCATGCCCGCTGCAGAACAGCAGCGCGTTCCATGGGTTGTCATTTGGCAACTCAATCGTGTCGATCGCGAAAGGTCGACCGGAGCCAGGGGCAATTTGAGTCGGAAGTGTTTGCGGCCAAAGTGTGGGACCACCTTCCAATGCGGCGCGCAGCGGATGTTCGTCGACTGGTGCCCGGTCGAAAGCCAGGGTTCCATCTTCGATTCGGGGTGAATCCAGGTATTCAATTTCGCCGATTCGGTAGGCGAACACGATGCGTTTGCCATGGCGGTAGTAGCCGTGGTACACGAACGGTTCTTCAGGTGCAACGACCGGAGGAACGGGAATTGCTTCGCCTTGCATCTTCAACCCGCTGACAAATCCGTGACGGACCGATGAGGTCGAAACGAATCCATTCTTCCAAGCGGCTTCGTAGCCCAATGTGTCTGGATTGAAGCAAACCGATAACTCACCAGGTTCACCCAGTTGCACGCATACCCCGCGTGGAATCGTTTGGTCATCGCAGCGAAACACACCGGCCAAAACTGTCCCGTGAATCGTCTTTTGCCAAGCTTCACTCGCCCAAGTTGCTTCGGTTTGATTTCCCCAGTGACCCTGCTGTCCACCATCGAGACCTGGGTAGGACGAAAGCAACATCGGCACCGAATCTTGCCTTCGAAAATGTTCCGCTTGCTTGGTGTAGAAGTCGTAGATGCGATCGCGGTTGACGTGGTGCGTTGCGTGCTGCCAACGCTCCGGTCGAAGTGGTGCGGAGTCCAGCGGAAACGTTGCCGGGCCGTGTGTCCTCGAGTGAGCCAGGACTCGTTCCAGGTCTTCGGAAAGCGGTTGTTCTTTGTTGCTAACGACTGACAAAAAGCGAATCAGATCCCGCTGTTGCTGGCGTGTCATTGCGGCGGCCAGTCCCGCGGGCATGGGTGTGCTGCCGGCAATTTCGTCCACAATCGCATCCGCTTCGATCACCGTTTCTTTGCCTGACGCGGGGTCACGCAATGTCACTGATTGCTCATCGGACTGAACGCGGTAGCCCGTCAAGACTTGCCCTTCATCAGTGAGCACTTTCCAGGAAACGAATTCAGGCGAGATTTCTCGGTCGGGCCACAACACGGACTCCACCAAATGCGAGACTGCTCGCGGTGTTTCCATCGCGGAAAGTCTTGGGCCGATCGTTCCTCCGTGTGGTCCGACTTGGTGGCAAGACACGCAGGCGGTTTGGGCACTGGCAAACACGCGAGCGCCTCGCAATGCATCCCCTTCTTGCATCGCTTCATTGACCAATGATTCGACCAAGCTGGCGTCATACGGAACCACCATGTCTTTGGGTGACGCTTCCGCCTTCGATGACGAATCGACAGACGGGCGGTCAGCGATCGGAGCCTTTCCAATGAACTGGATTTCATTGCTGTCGGAATCGGCCTTCCAAAGCCCGAGCGTGTCAGGCTCAATCGAAATTTCCGAATTCGTTGAGTTGGCAGCCGGATGAGCACCACTGGAAAGACGCACCCAATGAATGGTTCCATCGAAATTGAAGACGCGATTCACCAAGCGGCCAATCCCCAGGCCTCCATTGATTCCTCGGCCACGCGTTGGGGAGATGCTTTGGTCGGCGACTTGTTCTCCATCCACCAACAATCGCACTCGCGCGGGTTCGTAGATCATCGCAAAGGTGTGGGGTTTTCCATCGGTGACCACCACGTTGCTGCGGATATGATCGGGTTGGCGACCGGGCATGTAAGCCGTCAACGTTCCGGTCTTTGCCATACTGAACAGTTCCCAGTGGTCGGCTGACCGCTTGCTGTCGCTGCTGACCAGGATGTTGTATCCCGCGGCTGAGTTCAGCGTCGCTCGACATTCCACCGTGATCGGTGTTTGTCGATATTCGGGTGATCCCGGGAACAGCCCACTGGTTGTCGGCGTGGATGGTTTGCCCGTTTGCGTATTGGAGGCTGCCGGCGGCATGGGTGTTTCGGGTTTCGCTCCACCGTTGCCTGGTTTCCGCAGTTCGTTGCGAATCCACTGCAGTCCTTCGATGTTCTCCTGCAGGGACTCTTTCGCATCCAATTCGGAGCGATGGTCGAGGATCCCGATGGGACCGCTGTAGTCGCTTTCCACGACGACTCGAATCATGTCGCGTTCGTGCTCGCCTTTGCTGATGCCCAGGATTTTCGGGTTCGCACCGTCGTTCATCCCGTTCAAATTCAAACAGTGCAAATACGGGAACATCAACTCGAAGGACTTCTTCCAATCATGGATGTGTCCATGGCCATGGTGCAAGTTGTAGGTGATGCCGACGTGGTCGTGCCCGAGATCTCGCAACGCGCGACAGACGCCAACCAGATTTTCAGGTTCACCCGCCCATCCGCCGTGGTTGTACAACGACAACTTGCAACCCAACCGTTTGGTTTCCTCTGCGGCCGAGAGCATCTGCCTAGCAGCTCGCTGAATCTTTTCGTCTCGAGTGCCATTGTCTGGGTTGGGCGGCATTATCCAGATCTGCGGATGCAGGTCGTACTTCTCGAACAGTCGGTATGCCTCCGGGTGGCCGCCCCAGAAGGCGAAAAAGTCGATGCCCCGTTTGCGGTACTCGATGATTTCTTGTTCGAAGCTGGGGACGTGTTCTGCACGCCAGTCATAGGCACATCGCTTGATGTCCAAGTCGACGAGCATCTGGGCTCGCTCGGCTGGAGTCCGCTTGGCAACGTCAAAGGGGACAATGCACCAAGCCACCAAGTTGTCCGGGCGAAGCACGTTCGATGGACTGGTCCGGGCACCGGTGCCGGGCGAGACGGAGGATTCACTGTCTGGCGACGCGGTGCCGGGCGACTGAGCAGCCAAAGGAATGGTCAGCGTGACGAGCAACGTCAGCGTCAAAAGACGGATGATGTCGGGCATAGGGGAATGCTTCAGGAGGGAGTGCAGCCAGCACCGTCCAAGCGAGAACGTTCAGCTGGCCAGGCAGGGGCGATCATTGTAACCAGCCAGCCGAACGTCCGTCCCCATATTCAAGACACTGCGATACTCAGGACAGCTCGATTCGGGGCATCACGCGACTCCGCGAATCGAAGGGGTGGTGTTATCGTTGCCAGATTTGATCTGCATGTGATTCTGCAATGCCGGAGCGTTGTGTTAGCCGCCACTGACAGCTTCAAGCAGTTTCGACAATAGGATGCAGAAGAATGCTATGTAAAAAATACGCAGTGAAAACAAGAAGAGGCGATGGTTAAGCCGCCGCACCTTTCTGTGAGAATTGGGGCCGGTTTTTGCGGCGTACACGAGGAATGCAGGAACACCAATCGCCATCGTGAGTATGAAAACACACGAAGCCGCTGTGCCAATTAGGCTCAACGCAAATTCCGCAGCATTGAGGGCTGACGTCATGTTGAGTTGCAAGCGGCTAGCGGAAGTTTCTATCACACCGCCTCGAGCGAAGCGGTAGAATCATGAAACATCAATGATATGCGGACGCCGCTTGAACTACAAACAGAGGCTGCTAGATGAGGTCGCAGGAAAACCATGTTATCCAATACTTCAAATCGGGAGGTTGATCGAATCTATTCGACGCTGCTTTTTGATTCGGTAGTCGGAGAGGCGTGAACTCCTAGCAATAACTTCTTGGGGTCACCCTTCGTGCGATAGGTTGCCAGCAGCAGATACGGAAAGCTGAACATGCCACCAAGGAATACGCTCAAGAATGCAAAGCAGTGCCCCTTGATCGTGAAGCCTTCTCGCCAAGTGATCCAGGTTGCGCCCAACGCGAGGTAGATTAGGAAGTCGGTGTCGAACTGTGATCGCCAATTCAGGGCCGTCAAGTCATTCAACGCGACGGCTGGCCAGTTGATTCCTTGAGATACCGATGCGAGCACGGTCATCACATAGATCAATACCGTCGCGAAGATCAGAAAGACTCGAAGTGTATTCATGGAGGCTCTACGCTGCGTTGGACGTGGGTCTTGTCGACAGATTGTCGTTCATTCTGAATGGTGAAGTTGCCTGCGAGTTGAGCGGGTACGCAGGAGACCGATGACATGCCAGTCGCTTGGATGTCGCTGCGGTTTTCGGTTGCGACGGTGGCGAAAGCTGAAATCGCTCACAAGCTTAAACTTAACCACTCCGATTTACCCGCTGAGCCGACTCGAGCGGAACCAGTTGTGTCCGTTTGAGCGAAGCAGGGATAGATAGAGCAACGCGAACAGGTAGAAGCCGATGTAGGTCCCTCCGATGATCAACGCTTGTTCGTCAGCGTTGTTGCTTTCGAGGTCGATGACAAATAGGACCAAGAATGGTTGCCCGATACAGAGCGGGGCCAGCCCGATGATCCAGGCCCATTGGCGTCCAAGTAAAGCGAGCAGGAGAAACGTCCAGGAAGCCGCGATGCTGAGCACCAGCGTGACCATCGCATGAGAGAGGTCCAGCCAACCACTCGCAATTTTAAACAGCACGTTGCCGACCGCGATCGTGACTGCGATTCCGAGGATTTGGCGGATGTTGCGTTGGCCGATCGGCGGTGTGGGCCCGCGATGAATGGGGCGGCGAGACCACTGCCAAATCAAGAACGGACCCAAGCACGACGTGATGGTCATGAGCAATAGCTGAGACACCAGAGACGGCGAGGATCGCAGCATGGTCGAGATGACAATCGCATTGGCTATCAAGAATCCGCTCACAGCTACGCGAACCCGCTGCACGTATCGTTTGGGATTTTCGTCTTCCGGCACATGGATCAGCGTTAACCAGGTTCCCATTGCGGCCCAGGTTGCAACCAGACCACCGACGCAACCGGCCAACATGAGCTGGTCTTCGTCTTGCAAAGCACCAAGACTCCGCAAACCACTGAAGCTGCCCGCCGCGAGTGACAAAACAATCGACCAGACGATCAGCCAACCCAGAAGAACGCCATCGACTTGAGTTTCTTCAAGCGACGGATCGTTCATTCCAAACTCTGTTCTCGAAGCGATTCGATCGATTGAAATTGCAGGGGCAATTCCCCGTCGCGCCGGTCGACGATTTGTTCCAAGATTCGCGGGTCGGTTTGGGCGGACTGGAAACGGACTTCGCCGGATCCGAATAGGAAGTGGGCACCGCCGGGGTGGCGACTCCCGACCGAGCCCACCGCTGATGCAGGAGGCTTGGCAAAGCGATCATTGTCCGTTTGGATTCCACCACCAACATTCCGTAGCGTGGCACGAGTCCCGCTGAGCCAACCCAAGTCATCGAGCGACAACAGTTTCTCGGATACGAAAGCGGTGTTGGCCAATCCATCGGTCACATCGTCGCGCGTGATCGCGACGTTGAGGATGAAGACGCCATGGTCACTTTCGTCGATCGATTTTTCGGTCGGGTGATGCAGCCCAACGTAGCTGCTCGCGTTGTCGGGTGTCCTCTCAGCAGATGGACACTGAACGTGCGGAACACTCAATTCCAACACAGGCCGATTGGCCTCGTCGTAAACGCTGACCGAGCGAATGATTCGATCGCCGATGACGGGTTGGTCCATCAAATCCATCAACCGCCCCAACCAATTGTGATGGTTCCCGGCGGCGGTGCTTGCAATCGGCCCGGCGATTCCGTCGTTTGGATCCAGGACAGTTCCCACCGGAAAGTGCATCCAGCGATCATGGTAGCCTTGGATCGCTAAACCAATCGTGATCATTTTCGATTGACAGGCCGCACGCCGCGACGTTTCGCGAATCGATTGGAGGGCAGGGGCAAGCAATCCGACCAGGACCCCGATGATCGCGATCACGACCAGCAATTCCACCAAGGTGAAGCCTTGTTTCATGCTGCCCAAACGAGCGAGAGGTTTTGATTGGCGAACGTTCATGAGTTGCCTCGTTGTGGACGTCGGATCGACATGCCAGGCCGGTTGTTGCGAACCAAGGTGGCTTCGATTTGGTTGGGTTGATCGTCGGAGGTGATGACTTTCACATCGATCCAAACTGCTGCGCCTTCGTCGACGGGCAGCCGGAGATCAGACTCGAGTTCTTCGCCCAGCGACTGAGCGGTCTGGATCGCGGATTCAAGCAACGCGATGGATTGATGATGCAGGTCATGCCGTCGCGATTGGGTCGCTCGTCCACCCGTCGCGATGGCGAAGGTTCCAACCAGCAATGCCAGTGCGAGCACCAGCCCCAACGCGGCCAGACCGCGTCGAGTTGGCTGAGGATGTCGGTGATGAATCCGGCGAGGTGTGGGTGTCGAAATCAAGGGGATATCCTCGGGGCAGCCAGAATCTGAATCGGTTTCGTGGGACGATCAGGCAATGCGACGGTCAACTCGACAAGCGATGTTTCCCGATCTGAGTCGGCTTCGTCCTCCGAGAGCGGTTGCAGTCGAAGTTCGACCTGCGAACTTTTGTTTATCAGGTAGCGGTCGGATGATTGCACGGACTCGTCAGTGGACTCAACGGTGCGAGCGAAAGCGGGTTCTGAACCGAAGTCGTACACGATTCGTGAATTGGAATCGCTGAAGTCGAGGATCAACCGCGAACCATCCACTTCGACTTGGTTGGCATCCGCAACATCCCGGCGGATGTCATTCGCTAGTCGTCGAATTTCTTGACGATCGAGCCCATCGGCCGTTGCGTGTTGGCTGCTGGTGCGAATCAATGACACCAACGCCAACGTTCCGCCCAGCATGGCGATGACCATGGTGAGCATGACTAGCGTTTCAAGCAGGGTGAAGCCGTGTCGACGATTCATTCGTTCGGCTCCATTCGCCACACATGATGCTGCAGCGGTTGCGAGTGGACGGTGGTTTGAATCGACAGATGCAAACCATCTCGGGAGCCCGCTTCAAAGGGATCGATTTGAATCTGAATGTCGGATTCCGGATCGCGTTGCTCGACAACGCCCGCAAGGTCTTCGTAGGGAATCAATGACAGTCGCTGGGCTTCGTTTTCAACCGCAAGCTGGCGTTCCAAACGATCCATCGAGACACGATCAAAGGTGCGTCCGCTGTGATGCATTTGCACGGCGAAGCCAGTCGCGATCGCGAGAAACGCAACCCCAGCCATGGTTTCCATCAAAGTGAAACCTCGGCGTGCGGTCGTGAATGATCGGTTGGGGAGAGCGGCTACCATTCGTTCAACTGAGTCCTCTCGTGAGTCCATTGAGAAAGTGAAACACAGCCACGATGTGAGCCGTCACATAGATTCCTACGAACACCGTGGCCAGCGGGACCAACCACGACATGCGAAGTTTCCATCGTAACGATCGACGCCGCATGATGTTGTCGACCAATTGATTGATTGCGGAAGGCAAGTGATGGTTGCCGGCCGCGCTGGTCAACCAGGACTGTTCTTTCGATGTGACCACTCGCGAATTTCGAAGAGCGACCGGCAAGGGGGTTCCATTTTCGATCAATCGGGACGCTTTGCGGCAACGTTTGCGAATCCAGCGAACCCGAGACGATTGCGCCGCAAGGGACAACAGCTCAGGTTCAGCGTGCCCCGCACGAATGCCGATCGCCAGCGACCGCAGGAGTTCGCAACGCCAACGAGCGATCGCATCCTTCCCAAACCATGGGATCCAGCGGATCAACCAATTTGGTTGCCAGCGAATCAGGATCGCCATCACGAACCAGATCGAAAGGACGATCATTATCGTTTCGTAGACCATCGTGATCGTTTGCATGGCAACATCAAACTTTGAACTGGAGCCATTGAACTCCTCCGTGAATTCATCAAACATTTCAAAGAGGTAGGACTGAACGAAAAAGCCCATGCCCCATGCCAAAAACATGGTGGCAAGCAGGTAAATGAATTGTTCGGCAATGATGGGGGCGGACGCCGGAGTGGTGGCGTCGATGTCTTCGAATCGCGACGTTTCTTTCGCTGATGCGGCAGTCGATTGCGGCTGGGCATGTTGGATTGCCGCGAGCGTGTCGACCGACACCGGCAGCTTGGATCGCCGGACGGCGTTGACCAGTGACTCGCCTCGCATCAATCGGGCAGAGAACGACTTCGCTTGGCAGGCGATGCGGCTGGTCGAGCCATTGGCGAGCGATTCCGCCAAGGCGGGGTACGACGCGCGCGTGCCCGCCGCCATTCGCATCCAACGATTCAGCGATTCCGCTTCGTCAAGGTAAGTCCAACGCCGGGCAACGAACACCGTTCCTATCAGCATGGCCAACAAAACAAACGTGACCGGATGGAGCGCGGAGATTGCCAGCGAAATCACACAAGCCAACCAAAACAGCCATTCAAAGAACGCAAAGATGCGAACACTCCGCGGGCGAAATCGCGGTGCTGGCTTTGCGATCAGATTCCGCTTGATTGTCCGCAAGGTCGCGGCGAAGAGGCCGCAAACAATGGCAATACCTATGAAGGCAAATTGATGTGACACTGCTTATCACCACCATCCAAAGAAGGTAAGTCCATTGATGGTCATGACGATGGCTGTATTTACAGCCAAGATCGCGAAGCTCGCAGTCAACACGGATGCAACTAGCCCAGTGCGGAATAGGTACCTGACAGTGCGGCGGGACCTGGAATCGACCAGCGAGTGACTATCCGAGGCGGCCTGGTGCCACATGCCGATGGTTTCCTCCCGCGACAGTTGACCTTGGCCGAGTGCCGTCACCGCTGCCAACGGATGATCCTTGATTGGAGGGTGACTCAACGCGTGTTCCCAAGACTGTCCGGCATCGAGCCGCAGAGCCGATTGAGCGGCCCAGTTTTGAAGCGGAGTGAAACGCGCTTCCTGGGAGGCGAATCGAAATGCGTCGCCGTAGGTTTGCGATCTAACAACGGACCGGTAAATCGATTCGCAAAAATTCGCCAAAGCAATCGTTTGAATCGCTCGGCCGAGACCTGGAATTTTTGCCACGAACACTGAAAGCAAAACCGGCAGACGACCTCGCAACGAAAGCTGGACCAACAACCATCCGGCCAATGCAATCACCGCCGCCCCCGCGTAGATCCACATCATGGTTTCCATCCAGGTGAACTGGACTTCTTCCACGTCCCAACCCACAAAATAAATTGCTCCTTCGCAAATCTGTGCGACCGCGGAAAGCAGATACGCTCCCACCGCCAACGCCGCGAGCAGGTACAGCAGGCTGAGTGTGGTGGCTCGGGAAAGGCTGGAACGCCCGTTGTCACGGATGGCAGCCCAGGTCTCCACTTCGGCTTGGTTGGCAATCGTCCATTTGCTCATTGAGGGATTCCCCCAATGGCATTGAGCAGCGGAGAAATTGCGGCCTGCAACAAAACAATGATGATGGCGATCATCAGGATCCAAGCGATCCAGTGGGGAACGTTCTGCAGCCACCAGCTTTGTTGTTGGTTCGCCTTTTGTTCATGCAGTTCGCTGAGCCCTCGCAGGTCATGGGCGATCGATTCGGGATCGCGTTTTCCCCCGACCAAGTCGACGACGCACTCTTTGATCGGGGTGGGAGTCTCCTCCGGGATTTCGAGTGAATGCTCGGAGGTGGCGCCCCCGCGAACGTTCGAGGCCACGGTCTTCCAACCTCCTGGTGCCCCGGAAGCAGCGACTTCTGCGGCGCATTCGATCGCTCGGGCGGTGTCGATGTTCGCGGAAGGGATCTCGATTTGAATCGCCAACCAACGGCAGAACGTCGCCAGGACGCGGGACGGTTGGGCTCGTTGGATTGAGCGTCTGATCCCCCAGTGCATCCAGACTGCGAAGCACGCCAGGACACCGATCACAACCACGGCGGCGAGGGCGTAGTTCCTCGCGAATGCCTCGCAGATTTCCGCGATGGAAGGAGCAAAAGGCGATGTGACGGGTTCCGACTCCGAAATGGAAACCAAGATCCAAGGCAGCACGAAGAACACCACGACCGAGGCGACCAGCATGTTGAGAAGCGGGTTGATGGCAGCCAGCCAAACCCTTCGTCGTTGGTCCTCGCGTTGGCGAATCAACCGAACGGTTTCGTGAATGGGCTGAGCTGATCCCGTTTCCGCCATGATCTGCATGGCGATTCGAATCGGCGTCTGGTAGGGCAACGACAGCGAAGCCATCGCGACGGAAGGAGATTGGCCTTGCTCGACTCGCGCGTGAACAAAAACAGCCGCACGACCGAGACGGCCGAGTGCCGCGTCGTTCAATCCCGCCAAGCCTGAGACGAGTGAACGCCCCGAGTTGGCCATCGCGGAGACTTCCTCCAGCAACAACGCGAGCGACTCGTCATTGAGTTGGAACGGTTTGGCCGTGGAGGCGGGTGTTGGAGCGGGGTCACTGGTCATGAACGGTCCCCCGAATCGTTGTGCCCGAGAACGTTGTGCCCCAGAACGCGGAACACTTCTTCGCGATCCGTCACGCCTTCTTCGATCAAGCGTTCGGCTTGGGCTCGAAGGGATTCGTTGCCCGCGTCTTCGATGATTCGATCTAGCTTCGACGCGGGAAGCTGATTGACCAGAGCATCAAAGATGGACGAACCAATCTCCGAATCGTTCAAGTCAACAATTTGGGAGATGGGGATTCGCCCGGAATATCCCGCTCCATGACACAGACCGCAATCACTGGCATCGTTCGCGTCGGGATCGCAGGCATCACATCGTCGGCGGAGTAAGCGTTGGCACATCACGCCGCGCAGGCCACTTTGAATCGCAAACGTTGGCAGGTTCATTTGCACCAACCGACGCAAAGTTCCTCCCACGGTTCCTGCATGAATCGAAGAGAAACACAGGTGACCCGTCATCGATGCGGCCAGCACAGCCTCGGCGGTTTCGACGTCGCGAATCTCGCTGACCAGCAACACCTCCGCGTCTTGGCGAACTGCAGCCCGCATGGCGGAAGCCAACGTCAAACCGCTGCTGGACTGCAGTTGGCTTTGACTGATTGAGTCGATCACCGATTCGATCGGGTCTTCGATTGTCAAAACGCTGCGCCGGAAATCACCGCTGGCGATGTGCGATAGGCAAGCGTACAGGGTCGTCGTCTTGCCGCTTCCCGCAGGACCGGCGACCAGCAACCAACCATCGCGAGCGTTGCAGATCGTTTCCAGTCGACTCAGTGTGTTTTCATCAAGCCCAAGTTCATGCAGTTGCCGAACGTTTTCGCGGTCTTCCATGATTCGAATGGCGGCCCGGTTGCCATGAACGGTCGGGAAGACTCCCAGTCGCATCTCGTGCTCGATGTCGCTTCCGTTGAGATGTGATTGACCACTCCGCCACCGCAGCGGGCCTTCTTGTGGAACGCCCATTCGGTAGGACGGCAATCCCGCGAGCGCCATCAGCCGCGCCACCGGGTCGCTCTCGTCACTGCGTGGAAACGACTCAACCGTTTGCAGCACGCCATCGATTCGAAACGAGATTTCCCATGATTCCACGCGTGGCTGGATATGCACGTCGCTGGCACCGCGACGGATCGCGGAGTTCAAGCAAGCTTGGATCACTTCGGTGGCGAAGTTTGGATCCGTTGGGGACAGACGAGACGCGGGGCTGATCACCGATGAAAGTTCTCCTGCGAAAATCTTGGGCACGAAACCGCCACGCGCCGCGGAACGTTAGACTAACGGATTCCCCCGAGGGAAGTATGCGTTGAAAGCAAAATTCTCTGGGTGATCGAGACAACAGGCCGGAAGCCAATCCCACTTTCTATTTGTGCGAGGAAGAGATGAAGCGATCACAACGTCGAAACGGATTCACGCTGTTGGAGCTGCTCGTCGTGACCGGCGTCATTGGGATTCTCATTGGGTTGTTGTTACCAGCGGTGCAAGCGGCACGCGAAGCAGCCAGACGGATGAGTTGTTCCAATAACTTGAGCCAGATCGCTCTGGGCGTGGCGCAGTACCACGATGCGTTCGGACATTTGCCGCCACATGGAACGGGGACGTTCAACAACGCGAATGATCCGCTGACGACCAATCAGTTTCGATTGAGCTTTTTAGTTTCCATCACACCATTCGTTGGCAAGGTTCCCCTTTGGGAAGCGATCGGTGAAGGCTACGTGGGAGATCCGCCTCAGGGTATTGCTGATGATACTTCAATCGAGTCCTACGGGATGGATCTTGGAATGATGGATGGAAGCGAAGAGCGACACACTTACCCGCCCATGGGCCCCGCGCCTTCCATCTCCGCCTACGAACCGTGGCGGAAGGAATTGGCTCTCTTTCGTTGTCCATCTGACCCGGGGTATGGACGCCCTGCACTCGGACGCACGAACTACGCTGCGTGCCTTGGCGACGCGATCCAAGGATTGGACGAAGGGTTGTGGACGCACGATGGGACGACTTGGTCGCCCAGTGGGAAATTGCAAATGGAAGCGACGGGCCGCGGCATGTTCGTGCCTCGCATGATCACATCCTACGACGATGTGAGGGACGGATTGTCATCGACGGTCATGCTGGGCGAGATCTGCACCGACTTGGGCGACAAAGACATCCGCACGTCGCCTTCGCTGAACAACGGTTGGGGCGGTGGGGTTTTGGATGACGCGAAAATATGCTGGACACAGGAAGATCCAGACCGGCCAATGTTTTGGGATGTCACGGCGGGTTCAGTTCAGTTTCCAACCAGCTCCGCACAAGGCCGTGGTTTCCGATGGGCCGACGCGTCGCCTTTGATGACTGGATTCAACACGACGCTTCCTCCGAATGAAGCAATCTGCTTTGGGGGCGATGAAACCACGATTGGAACGTTGACGACGAGCAGCCGTCACCAGGGCGGCACGCATATTGCCATGGCGGACGGGGCAATCCAATTCATCACCGACTCGATCGACGCCGGTTACGTTGAAACCTCGGTCATTCTTGGCGGAGAAGGCGAGCAAGCACCCGGGAGTCCCAGCAACTTTGGATTGTGGGGTGCACTCGGCACTCGCGATCAGGGCGAGATTTCTGACTATGACTACTGAGGATGCTCGACAAGATTCAGGCTGTTGGCATCTTCTGTAGCACGGTGGTCCCCACCGTGAACCCACAGCCGTCTCAACACACCAGTGCTCTAAAGCTGGTCCGTCTGGAAAGTGTCGCCTTGATTCAGGTCGCCGGTTTGCAAGCCTTTGGTGAACCAACGCAGACGTTGTTCGCTGGTGCCGTGGTTGAACGTTTCAGGTTGGACGTAACCGCGACTGCGTTTTTGCAACGTGTCGTCGCCGATGGCTCGCGCGGCCGTCATGGCCTCTTCGATGTCTCCGTCTTCGATGATGCGGTATTTTTTTTCCGCATGGTGCAGCATCACTCCGGCAAAGAAGTCCGCTTGCAGTTCCAGGCGAACCGAATACTTGTTGTATTCGACCTCGGGAACCTTCTGACGAATTTGATCGAGTTGATCGGTGTAGCCAAGCAGGTTTTGAACGTGGTGACCGACTTCGTGAGCGACCACGTAGGCTTGAGCGAAATCCCCCGGTGCACCGAGTTGGCGAGCCAGTTGGCCGAAGAAGGATGTGTCGAGATAAACTTTTTCATCGGCCGGGCAATAGAACGGTCCCGTGCCGCTGCTGGCCATGCCGCATCCACTGTTGACTTGGTCTTTGAACAAAACCAACGTTGGTTTTTTGTAGTCGCGGCCCGCTTGTGCGAACAGATCCGTCCAAACGTCTTCCGTATCTGCGAAAACGGTGCTGACAAATTCGCCGGCCTCGATTTCTTGGGGCGTCAGTTCGACTTCGCCGCCGGCACCGGCAGGAGCGGGTTGCTGGGCGGCTTGTTGCAGGAACTGCTGTGGGTTGCCGCCGAGCAAACCGATGATGATCGCGATCACGATCACGCCGATTCCGCCACCAACGACAGCGCCACCGCCGCTGGTTCGACGATCTTCCACATTGTCACTTTGTCGTCGTCCACGCCAACGCATGCCGCACCTGTTGTTTGATTCGTTCGTTCGAAAAGAAGAGGCGTTCATCCAATCGGAGACGCTCGCGAATTGTCACACAATTGTTCAGGTGAGAAAAGCGTCGGGGGGCAAAGTGAGGCCCGCGGAAAAACAGCGAAAGGCGTTGCGTGGAAAGCTCCTGAGTGCACCAGTCGACAAAGCAAAACTGGGGTCGGCGGAAACACCCAGTTTGCGTTGGATTGTCGCCAAACCGGTTGTGACCTAGGTTTGGCGTGAGAATCAGCAAATCAGTGGGGAAATGAAACCGATTTGCCCCCTCATTTGGCTGTTCTTGGATCGCGAATGGGCACCGTCCGGGTAAGATGGTTGGCCTATTCAGCCCTCTTTTCAAATCGCCGGTATGCCATCTTCTTTGTCGCTGATCCGATTGCCCGCATTGTCGATCGTGGATTTGGTCGGTGCTGACGCAACCGCGATCTTGCACAACTTGACCACCAACGACGTCAAAAAGCTGACGAACGACTCGCAACCGCGTTTGGGTTTGGAAACGTTTGTGACCAACGTACGCGGCAAATGCCTCGGTCACGTGGTCGTCTTTGCGATTGAAAATGGTTACCGAATGATCGGAGCCCCGGGCGTGGTTGCGACGGCTGATAATTCCGGCAGCACGCGTCAGTCGCAAGCGATCGCCGAACACGCCGACCGATACACGATTCGCGAAGACGCGACGCCGGTGATCCGCGATGAAGAGCTGGCCGCTTGGATGGTGATCGATGGCGATGACGAGCCATGCCAGACGACTCCGCCGCCGAGCATGACAACTCAGGACGACATTGATTCGTATCAATTGCCGTGGGTGAAGTCGGGCACGTTGTTCTTGCTTCCGGTCGAAACCGTCGCGGATCATCCATCGCTGATCGCGAAACGGTTGGGGATGGAGCCGGAATCATTGACGACGGCGGACGAGAGCGATTTTCATTCTCACCGCGTCGCGGCGGGGTTCCCTTGGTATGGAATCGATTTGACCGACGCCCATTTGCCGCAGGAAGCCGACCGAGAGACGCAAACAATCAGCTTCACGAAAGGTTGCTACCTCGGACAAGAAACCGTCGCTCGTTTGGACGCACTGGGACAGGTGCAAAAGAAGTTGGTCCGTTGGAAGCTGTCAGAATTGTCGGCAGGCACCGGACCGGCAGCGGATGACAAGCTCTCGGCCGTCGATGCAGGTGAGGGTGCCAAACCAGTTGGACGAATCACCAGCGTCGGGCGGATCGACGATCAAGGCGAAGGATTGGCCATGGGTTATGCCCGCCGCAGCCACTTCGAGGCGGGAGCGAAATTGGCGGGAAACGTGGGTGAAGTGGCCTACACCGCAGAAGTTTTACCGCCAGTGTTGGGAGAAACGCCGGAATGAACGATTTGACGCTCGAAGAGTTCGCAGATCTGTTGGAACTCGTTCGCCAAGGCGACGACGACGCGACCGCGGTTTTGTGGGAACGCTACTTCCAGCCCCTCGTTCGGCTGGCAGGAACAAGATTGCCCAAGAACCTTCGGCGGTCTGGCGACGAAGAAGACATAGCGCTCTCTGCCTTTCACAGTTTCATTGCTGGCGTCCGACGCGAAAAGTTCCCGGATTTGTCGGGCCCGGATAATCTCTGGGGACTGCTGATCACGTTGACCAGTCGCAAGGTGAACGCCCATTTGCGCCGTCAAACGCGGCAAAAACGCGGTGGTGGCCAGGTCCGAGGTGAGTCAGTCTTTCTGGACGCTTCGGGCGATTCCGGACGGGCTGGGTTGGAACAATTTGCCGGGCGAGGAGAATCCGACAACACCCCGCCGGACTTGAGGCTGGAGTTGGCGGAGGCCTGCGAGAGGCTGTTGGACGATTTGCCGGACGAGCAATTGCGTGAAATCGCAGTGATGCGAATGGACGGTTTTTTGGTAGACGAAATCGCGACCAAATTGGGCGTGAGCAAACGAGCGGTTGAGCGAAGATTGCAGCTAATTCGCAAAACGTGGACTGAAGCGGCGGAGTCCGTGACCGACCAAACATAGAAGCGGTGCCGGACTCTCGAAAACACTCTTCGATCCGAGATACCTACGAAAGTGATTCGCGATGAATTTAAGTGACCTGCCAGCCCGCGAATTAGCCCGCCTCGATGCGGTGTGCTTGGAATATGAGTCCTCGCTTCGTCAGGTCGCTGACGGTGAGCCGGCTCCTTCGGATCTGACCAGCATTCAATCCCTGGTCGAACGTCACGGCGGCGAACACGCGGACTTGCTTCGATCGGAGCTGGAAGCGATTCGGGCTGAGATCGATGGGGACTTGGGCGTTCATGGCGATTCAGGCGAACTGACACAGGTCTTGGCAACCTCCAATGACACGCCTTCGCGGGATGCCGCTGCGCTGGACACGCCGGCTGCTGCGATCGGCGGCGCGACACCTTCCGGGGAAGCCCGCGTGAAGAAAGCTTTGGCGAAGGTCGCCAGTAATGGATCATCCGATTCGCTGCCGCCACTCGGTACCGAAATTGGTCCCTATCGCTTGGATGGTGTTTTGGGGCGAGGCGGGATGGGCGTGGTCTACCGTGCCACTGACACGCGTCTGGAACGCAGCGTCGCGGTCAAAATGTTGTCCATCGATGGGCAGCCAAATTTGGTCGAACGTTTCCAACGCGAAGCCAAGGCGGTTGCTTCGTTGACGCACCCTAACATCGTCGAGTTGTTCGACGTCGGGGTTCACGAAGGCATGCCTTACGCCGTGATGGAGCACTTGCGCGGCGAAACGCTGATGCGCCGCATGGAATCTCGGCGAACCGATGTGGCGCCGATCACGACGCAAATGGTTCGCTACTGGGGCCGGCAATTGGCCGAGGCTCTGGCGACGTCGCATGCGTCCGGTGTGATCCACCGCGATCTCAAACCTGAGAACGTGATGTTGGTCGGTCGCCGCAGTGGATCGACGACACCTTCGCCCGCGACCAGCCAAACGATCAGCGGTCACTCTTTGGCGATGCAATCGTCCAATGAGAGTTCCCTGCCATCGGTCAAACTGTTTGATTTCGGTTTGTCGCGTGTGGGGCGAGTGGTGTTTGGTCCCGGGGAGTCAGATCCCGAGAACCAGCATGACGACGCCGGGAATGAACAAGCGGATGAAACCAAGACGCGTGCGGGCATGATCCTGGGAACTCCGGGCTACATGGCGCCCGAACAAGCTCGTGGTGAAACGGTGACACCCGCCGCCGATGTGTTCTCTCTCGGTTGCGTGTTGTTCGAAGCGTTTTATGGACGCCCAGCCTTCACCGGCAAATCGCCGGCCAGCCGTTACGCCGCGGTGTTGGAGAAGTCTCCGCTGCCTGATCCCGGTCGACGTCGAGACGACATCGCGCTCGCGGATTTGATCATGGCGATGATGTCGAAGACTCCTTCCAAGCGACCCACTGCCGCGACCGTGATGACAGCACTTTCGAGTGGCGGCTCAGCGTCTCCACAGTCGACGGGCGAAACACTGGCGTTGCCGATGGACGATGCGCAGTTGAAGCAACCTGTTCAAGCGGCCGGAGGTGTTTCGCGTCGTCGATTTGCCGAGATGGTCGGCGGCAGTTTCGCTGGCGCATTGTTTGGGTTGTCTGGACTGGGCAACAATTGGGCGAAGTTGCATCAGATACGCTCAATCGGTGTTCTTAGCTTCACTCAGAAATCTGAAGTTGAACCCGCAACTCCAGGTGAACGGATCGCACTGGCCGATTCGCAACCCGCGGGCGGTCGCATGCTTCAACGAGGCGAGTTGTTGGCGTCTCTGGTCTCCAACGAATTGACTCGCTTGGATGGTTTGTCGGTGCCCAAGTACGTTCCGATGACGGCGAGTTATCCCGATCAATATCGCGAGGCTGCTTCTCGATTGGAGGTCGACGCTTTGGTGACGGGAACGTTCACGGAGGCGCCTGGATCTCAGAAAGGCGTGATGGACGTCACCATCCAGATCATTTGTGCTCAAACGGGCACTCAGATTTGGGGCAAAGTGATCCGCACGACGGCGGGCGATAACTTGATCGAACAAACTGATCTTGCTCGACAGGTTGCATCAGCAATCAATCGAAGCCTGCTGCAGCATCCGGGTGAGTCGAAACCAGGCGAACCAGGTGCCTTCACCTGCTTGCTGAAGGGGCGAACACAAGCCGACCCGGACAGCATCGCCGGAATGCGTTCCGCTTTGAAATGCTTTCAAAGTGCGTTGTCCGAAGATCCCAACTACGGTCCCGCTCACGCTGGCTATGGGTTGACGTCGTTGACGCTCGCGGGGCGAGTTGGCGACGACGAAGCCCAAAATTTAGTCAAGCAGGCACGGACGTCAGTTCAGATCGCATTGGAACTGGATCGCAGCAATGTGGAGGCGAATTTGGCGTCTGCGATGTTGACCTATCTGTCGCTTGGAGATTTGAAGCAAGCTCGCGGCGTACTTTCTGGTTTGGCCAAGAGTTCACCGAACTCTTGGCAAGTGCATCATCAACTGGGTTGGGTTGAGCTGATGTTACGCGATGACCCAAAGGGCATTCGCTCGCTAGTCAATGCCGCCTCCTTGCACCCGTCGTCTAAATTGTTGCAATCAGATTTGGCACGCGGCCTGTGGTTCGTTGGCAACAGACGACGCGCGCTCACCCAAGCAACTGCAGTGATGCCGCAAAATGAAGGTGACACGATTGGTCCCGAGAGTTTCAGTCGAGGATTTCTGATTGACCTGCACGAGCACAGTGGCGACTTAGAATCTGCGGCGGTTCTGGACCCCGGGCTCAAATGGGCCGCTGGCGACGGGGTTGATCGCTACTGGGAGCAACGCGAGACACGTTTGGAAACGCTTCCATACGGTCCTTACGGGCCAACATTGAACGAAACAATTCTGCAACTTCGACGCACGGATGTGGCGATCCGCGAACCTGCTGAGCAGCGATTGGCGAAGCTACTGCAGACGCGCAGTCCGATGTTGCCGTTGTTGTTGATCAAGCACCCACAGTTCGTTGCGATGCGGACGTTGCCCGCCGCTGGCGAAGCGTTCCCCGTGCTCGACCCGAGCCTCTCCTGGTAGTGTTCCAAGAGTCGAATTCAATTGAATGTCGGGCTGAAGCTCAGCGATCGCGGAGCTAGCCAATTAGCGTGTGGCTTGCGAAGCTTCCGCCATCGCGTTTTGGAACCAGACGTTCAGGCGCTTGGCGATGGGAGCCTGATGCCATCCGAAGTGAGCCTCCAAGCGCAGGCCGGCTGGCAAGCGTCGAGCTTCGTCTTCAGGAAGTTTCAGCACACCTCGAAAGTGCGGTTGCAACAACCTCATCGTGTCGATCGTTGTCTCGCCCAGGCGATCATCATTCGATGATTCGTCATTCGATGCATCTTCAACGCGAACGGCCAGTGGCCCGCCGTGAGTGGCTGCCAAGGAGGCGTTGGGCACGCGGTCGGAGGCCCGCGGTTGAAGCTGATCGAGCTCGGCCCAAAACGTTTGCCGGCCCGGTGCGACCAAGCGAACGGGTTGGCCGATTTGCCGGCGAACATCATCAACCTGAGCTTGATTGATGACGGCTAGAACTTCTTTGTCAGTCTCCGCTGCGACGATCATCAAAACGTCGCCTTCGCCAATGTAGGTGTTGAGTTTGGATCGCAAATCGTCCGCGATCACGCGTCCGGTTTGACTGGCCAAAATATGCAACTGGTCGGATTGCTTCCGGAGCGTCGTGAGCTTTTCCAAAACTGCCTGACGATTGTCCAACAAGATCAGGCGTTCCGATTCTTCGCGAGACTCGATGGCTTTGCGAAGTCGAATGTCGTTTTGCTTTTGAGCGATTTCGAGCTCAGCGATTCGTTGCCGGAGCTCACGGTTTTCGATCTTCGCCAGCAAGTCACCCGCTTGAACTCCGTCGCCCTCGTTGACCAACAGTTCAGTGAGAAAACCTTCCGCTCCGGCTCGAATCACCGAGTCGGGATCGTACTGAACCACCACCGGAACTCGCACCGACGAAGGCACCGGCATCGCAACCAACATCCATCCAAACATGGCCATGGCAATTGCACCGAGCATCACGCCTCGGCAAACCTGAAGCGGTTGGGTGTCCCACAGACTCCGCATGGAGTCCAACCAGGTGACAAACGGTTTGCCCCACCACATCCAAATTCCGAGGATAGAGAGCACGACGCCCGCGCCTCCAAACATCGTCGACGCAGCGATGGCCAACGACACGCAAACCAGAACTCGCCAAGCGAATGCGGCCACGCCATAGACGAAGACCGCTGAGCGTCGCCAACCAGTGTGCGAGCTGGTCCACGATGCATCGCCGAGAAACCATCGTCGCGTGAGTTGCCGAACCGATTGGTTGGCTTCCGTGGCCAGATTCGGCACATCGATCAGATCCGAAAGCATGAAGTAGCCATCGAATCGCATGAGCACATTGGCATTGAACAGAATCGTCGAGAGACCTGCGGTGAGGATCACGTGATGGCACCACCAGCGGATCATTTCGTCTTCGCAGAGCAGCCATCCCGCGATTGCCAGCGAAGCAACCAGGCCCTCGACGAACATGCCCGCCGCGGCGACACCGATTCGCGACCAACGCGAAGGCAATCGCCAACAACTCGAAACGTCCACATATGCCAGTGGCGTCATCAACACCCAAACCAGGCCCGCTTCACGCACCGATCCGCCAGATCGATGGCAGGCAATCGCGTGCCCGAGTTCGTGTACAAGCTTCAATCCGATGGCGGTGAACAACAGCCACGCCCAATTGGACGGATCAAAGATGGAAGACGCACCCGCGAGGAACTCCGACCAACGTGAACTCAATCCGAACAACGCCGCTGCGATGATCAAGACACCCATGAACAACATCGGTGTTGAAAAGACAAATCCGAGGCCGCGTGAAAGCTGCTGAAGCAATGACGAAGCACCCGGAATCGGCATCTTGATCCAGAACGGATTCCAACGCGACCAAATGGACTTGGGTTGTTTTGCGTTGGTCGGCGAAGCTTCGTCCGAGCGTTCACGACGAGGCGAAGGTGCATCGGCGAAGTGCGCCAGTTGATGATCGATCAGCCATCGAGCGATCGATTCGCACTGCGACGAGGAAGGTGCGGCGCGGCCCATCCTGGCGGTGACCAACCCGCAGGCTTGTGCGATCGTTCGATGCCCATCGAGAGCAGATAGAAATGTGTACTCCGGCAAACCAACTCGAAAGAATTGATGCGTGGCAGGAATCTCGATCCGGTAGATCGGCTCACCCGTTTCGCGAACCGGCCAGACCTTCACGTCGCTCGCGATGCGGATCGGTTGCTGCTGCCAATCGATGGTTCCTGGATCACGCTGCATCGTCACACGCCCAACCAGCGAAGCATCAGGTTCCAAGGACGGTGAAAAACGATCCAACCGATCGGACGTTTGTTGCCATAGATCGTTGCACGACCTTTCATTCCCGGTCGCAGCAAACCGTCTTGATCGTCCACCGTGACCTCGGCCAAAAACACGTTCTCCGAATCTCGAATCGTGGCGGCGGGGTGGACTCGTGTGATCGCCCCATGCATCACTCGATCCGGCATCGCATGGGTGTGAACCTGAGCCAGCATCCCCGGACGAACGTGAGCGAATTCTTCTTCGGGAATTTCGATTTCGACCTTCATTGAGCCGACCGGTGCGATCTCAAACAGCGTTTCGCCGCGTGTCAGCGGTGCACCCTCGGATTGCTTCCAATCACCGCTGACGATAACGCCATCGATGGGACTGCGGATTTCAAGGTTGTCCTTGCGATGGTTCAAGAGGTCAGTTTGTGTCTTTAAACGATCGGCTTCCAACGCCGCGATTTGGCTCTTGCCAAAGTCATGCGTCGCCATCGAACCGCGTCGTTCCTGGTCCGCTTGTCCGTGGAGTGCTCGTAAGCCCGCCAGCTCGAATTCCAATTCGCGAGGGTTGATCTTGGCCAGCAATTCGCCCGCGGTCACGATGTCACCCGGACGCACCATGCACTCTTGCAAGGGACCGTCGAACGGAACCGAGATGAAGCGACGTTGGACCGGTTGCAGTTGAACGTTGGTGCGAATGTTGTGGTGCGCCGGAAGGAACATCAACAGCACGATCGTCGAAAGAATGCAGATGGTTGCGCGTTGCCATGTCGAACGAAACGAGCGAATTCCTCTGACCAACGAGGCTTCCACACCGGTCGGTTGCAGACGCTGAATGCTTTGCAACTTACTGGATAGCAGCGGCCCAAAGGCATCTAGAATCGAGAGGGCGGAACGTTCTTGCGGATCGATGATCAGCAACACGCCGAGGTTCTTGCCGGCTGGACTGAACAGCGGACACGCCAGCAAATTCGCGGAACCGATGGCTTTCAACCATTGCCGCATCGCCATCGTACCGGGCGAAGAGGCAACCTCCGTGGCCGCAACTTTGCTGATCCCGTCTCGCAGGCAAGCCTCCTCTCCCGCTGCCAACGTTTCGCGATGGTGATTGGCCGCGAATGTGCCGCCGCCATGTGCGTGATCGCTGATGCACTTCAGGCCGGCGTCGGGTCGATTTCTCCAGCACAGAACCGCGCCTTCGGATCGCAACCACTCGCTGAGCGAATGGGTGGCGATGGATGCGGCTTCATCAAATTCGTGACATGTGTCGAGAGTGGATTGCAGTTCAATTGCCGCCGCCAACGTTTCGGCGCGATGCAGCAACTCGTGATGAGAATCACGATCGAGCGATTGCGGCGAATGAGTCGATGCGGTGGACACGTGCTAGCGAACCGCAGGCGAGAGAATGACCGGGGCGTCACTGATACGAGCTGGTTTCGATTGAATGTTGCGAGCGGATGCTTCTACGTCCAACCAGCAAACCACGCCGCTGCGGAGCGTCCGATTTTCGTTCGGCAAGACGACTCGAACGCGAACGGTGCCCGATTCGGCAGTCGCGACGGGCGAGATGTGTTCCAGAGTTCCCAAGACCGCTTTGCGTGATCCACCCACGCGAACGACGACGGATTGCCCATCTGACAAACTATCGATCCGTCGCAGTGGCACCGAGAAAACGGCTTTCAAACGATCCAGTTGAACTAACTGCAGCAGGATCGGGTCGGTTGGCGAAACAAACTCGCCGACTTCTTTGGCCAGAGCGATGACGACGCCGTCGGACGGTGCCAAGATCCGGCGTTGTTCCAGCTGGCAGATAACGCGTTGGTATTCAAGTGCTCGCACGGAGAGTTCTTCAGTGACACTTTGCAGTCGAGCGAGGGCCTGCCGATGATCGTTCTCGGCGCGTTCCAACTCACGGGGCGTCGCGTTGCCTTGCGTGAACAAGCGGCGATAGCTTTGGACCTGTTGTTCCCGAATGACCACTTCGGCTTCGGCTGCCGTCTTGCCACCAACCGCGTCCTTCGCGGCTCGTGATACTTCCAGTGTCTTCCGCAGCAAGGCGTCATCGAGCTGGGCCAAAACCTGGCCTTCGCGAACTTCGGCGCCTTCGCGAGCTTTCAGTTCGGTGACAACACCCATCTCCGACGACGAGACTTGAATCCGTCGGTAGGGTTCGGTGAAGGCTTCGTACTCGTCCGCCGTCGCCGTGCGAGAAAGGCCAAAGCACTGCACGCTAACGATGACGCAGAGCGTCGCTGTCAATTTGCGGTTCATCATCCTGCATCCAATGCATGAAGGTGTGGGGCGGGATCATGGCTCGATTGAGCTTTGCGAACCAACCCGCGATCTCGTTCATCTGCGTCCAGCAACTGACGACGCGCCACAGCGGCCCGCTTTGCTTGCCGCCTTTGAATTGAGGCGATTTGCGACTCGACTGGAAACGTTTTGATTTGGTCGGTGACGATCGCACGCCGGATTGCTCGGCCCACCCAAGGGGCCGCTTGGCCGACCAAGTTGTCTTCGGCGGACAAGAAATTGCGACTGCTGCCCGGGTCACCACATCGAGCGCAACGGCCAATCAGTTGTCGGTCGACACGCGACGAACGATGGTGTTCCGTCACGATCACATGCAGTCCACCTTTTGCCGCCACGTCGGGATGCAACCGAATGTCCGTGCCCCGTCCAGCCAAATTCGTTGCGACAGTGATCGCACTCGGTTGCCCCGCACGAGCAATGATCTGAGCTTCTTCAGCGTTTTGAAGTCCGTTGAGCAGTTCGCAAGTGAGCCCTTGGCGGCGGATTTCCGCGGCAACCTGTTGGCTGGTCGCGATGTCCAGTGTGCCCACCAAGACGCACCGACCTGAGTTTGCGATGCTGCGAGCTTCGTTGGCGATCGCGGCGAACTTTTGTTCGGCGGTGAGGCTGACGTGAGTGGGCTGAACCAATCGCTTGGATGGCAATCGTGGATCAACGGTTTGCACAGTCAGGCCGTAAACGGACTTCAGTTCTTCGCGACAATCGCTCGCCGTACCAGTGACTCCGGCCAGGTAATCGTATGAATGATAGAAGCGTTGACGCGTGATCTTTGCAAGCGATTCGCTTTCACGCTGGATCGGCAGCTCTTCTTTGGCTTCGATGGCCTGCTGCAATCCACCGGACCAAGTCCGGTCTTCATAGATTCGGCCTGTGGATTGATCGACGATGCGAACAGATTCGTCATCGATCACGTAGTCAATTTCGCGGCGAAGCGTGTGAGTGGCTTGCAACGCGAGTTCAACGTATTCGTGCCAAGGCCGCCGAAGCGAAGCGTCCGACCAATCGTCAATGGACTGATAGGCGAGATCCAACCCGGCGTCAGTGAGTTCAACTTGTTGCCCAATTGTTTGAAAGTCGACGCAGTTGCGGAGCGAACGAGCTGACTTCAACGCGTGTCGATGAACTGCGGCGTCGTCGGCTTCGCCTGGTCGAGTTCCTGACAACAGCAAAGGAGACATCGCGTCGTCGATCAACACATGATCGATTTCGTCGACCAAAGCGACCGCCAGGCCACGTTGCAAATGAGGTGTCGATGACTCGGAACGCAATCGTTTCATCAGCTTCGAGCCGGGACGCTGGCGTGCGGCGGTGTCCATCGCCAATTGGTCGCGAAGGTAGTCAAAACCAAAGGCGTGACCGGGGCCATATGTCACGTCAGCACGATACGCCGCGTGGGTTTGCTCGGCAGACGCGTCTTCGGGCAAACAGCTCGATTCGATACCAAGCAAGTTCCAAGTGTCGCGAAGTTCATCGTGATCGCGTTGGGCCAAGTACGCATTCGGCGTCGCGATGTGAACGCCTCGGCCGGGCAAGGCTGCGATCAAAGATGCAACGAACAAGGCATAGGTTTTGCCTTCGCCAGTTTGCATTTCCGCCACGCCACCCCGTCGTGACATCAACCCCGAAGAAACGATCAATCCCGCACGCAGTTGAACCTCGAACAGTTCGATGCTGTGTGTTTGCTCAATTGCATCCGCCGCCAAAATCAACGCGTCGGTTAAGCACTCGTCCCAGACAGCGTCATTCGGGTGCGATTGGTCGCGAGCTGAATCCGTTTGTCGCTGCAGCAATCGATAGCGAAGCGACTGCCATCGATTCGCAAGATCGGCTCGCGAAGATTTGGTGCGTCCAGACATCTGGCTGCGAGCGGATTGCAGGATCGACTCGATGTCCAGCTTTGAACAACCGGTCAAACGTGCGGACCAGGGCGAGAAGACCGAATTGGAATTCCAGCGTACGGCGTTGTGGAGAAGGCTCATGGTGAGTTCCACTCCTCCGGTGTCGGCAGAACCAATTCTTCGCTTTCAATCATCCCGCCGAAAGGTTCTGGTTCCCCTTGGACCACCATGGAAACTTCGGTCGGAACGGGCGAAACATCCGCCACGTCGCATACCAACAACACGCCCATGGCTTTGCGAAGGGTGACCCATGACAAGGCGTGAGCGACTTGTGATCGAACCAAACCGCGTTCTTCGTCCGCTAATCGCTCTTGAGCATCCAACAGGTTTTCGATCAGCAGAATCGCGTTTTCGTTCGGGTCCGGTAAATGTGTCCAACGCTGACGCAAGTATTCCACTTCGCGTGCCGCAGCAACGGTGGATTGCTGTTTGGCAATCAGTTCGTTGAACAAGGTCTGGGTTTCGCGAACGGCGATTTCGACTTCGGTGATCGCTGCTTCGGTCGTTTGTTGGAACTCGGCGTAGGACCGCGTCCATTCCCATCGGTTGCGACGCAGACGAGCTTGGTTGGCTCGGTTGCCCCAGGGACGTTCAAAGATCAAGCCGGCGGAGTAGGTCGGCCGGCCTTCGCTGAATTGTCGGCCGATCGCGCCAAAGGTATTGGTGCCCGTTTCCAATCCAGAAACATAAGAACTGAGCAACAGGTCCAATCGTGGCAGCACTTGGTTGCGAGCGGCACCGACACGTGTCGACACAGCATGCATTTGTTGCAGGCTTTGCACGATGTCCGGACGATTGTCCAGAGCGGTCAGCGTCGCATCTCGCGTGCTCAGCTCGATCGACTGCATCAACGGTCGCTCAACCGGCACCATTTCGAACTGAGAAAACTGTGCGAATTGCCGATCGCCCGTCAGCAAACGCAATTTTGATTGAGCGTTTCGGATGCGGGTTTCGATTCGAACCAAATCGGCTCGTCTTTTTGCGACCGCGACGTTGGCACGCAGGATTTGCCGTTGTTGCGAGTCGACTGCGCCACGGGCTTGCAGAACGGTTTGCATCTCCTGCGCACTGGCCAGCAACCGATTGCGTTGCAACCATTCGGCGCGGGCTTGATAGAGTTCCCAGTACGCGGTCGTGACATCGACCAAGTGCGTTTGAATCTCTTCCCGGACTTCGCTGTTGGTGATTTGCGCGTCGATTTTCGCCAGGATGACTCGCGTGCGATTGACCGCTTTGCCGTGATCGCGGAGCAAGGGCTGCGAGAAGTTCAGTTCCAACCGCGAGGTGCCTTGCGGGTTGGGAATGAGGAACGTGGAGTTGTTGTTTTGATAGCCTCCACGCTGCACGACTTCCAGGTTTCCGCCACCGGTCAGTTTCTTGCGAACACCTGCGGAGGAAGCAAACAGGTTGTCGCGGAAGCGTTCGGATTGGTCGCCCGTGGTCAGTTCGCTACCGACGGGATCGTTGGTGTCGGTGTAGTTGGCATCGAGGAATGTCAGCGGGTCAAATTGTGCGTCAGCGATGACGATGTCGGTCATCGAGATCTGCGGCTCGGTCAGCAAACTGCGGACATACGGCGAGGCAATCAATGCCGTCTGCGCCAATCCCGATGCGTCGACCGAGGTGTGTTGTTCTGCCAAACCGAGAGGTTGTGTGACGTCCGCGTCCCACCAAACAATCTGTGGGTCGAGCTCACTGATTTCACCCGCGATTGATGGACCAGCCGACAACGCCGGTGAATCTTTGAACCAACAATTTCCATCCGATTCAGCTACGACGTCGTTTTCAAGGACGCGATCGCGATACCGGTCGACTTGATGAGCGTACGGGCCACTCGAGATGGCATTGGGAATCGGCAGGTGAACCGCTTCGTGAGATCGATAGGACGCGGAGACAGGATGACGCGAATGACCATCCGGATGAGTCGGCGTTTCTGCCCGCAGTGCCACGTGTATTGGGCCGACCAGAGTTCCCGTCAGAATGATGGATAGAAGCCATCGGTTTCTGGATGAAGTGTATTGGCGTACCGCCCGCCGTAGCTTGCGCGAGCGCAAGCCATCCATCATGGCGGTCGTCGGTTTCACAATTTGTTTCATCAATTCGATCGGGCAGGTTGGATCTGAAAGAAGGTTCCTTCTGCAATCCAGACAAGGGGCATTTGGGAGATCGACCGGACTCAGTCAACGAATCAGCCGCAAAGAGGCATTCATCCGGCACGATCGGAACCTGGCGCCGAATGAGTGTTGCAAGCCGCACAGATTCTCCAGCTGCCAAAGAAAACTTGCCTTCCCCAATCTGTTTTCCAGGCCCGGTGGTATTTTGTCGCCTACGTTTCGGCGGACGACCGGCCCACACCAATGGGTTGTACCGTGAACAAACGTGCCTCGAAGACGTTGTCCCTTGTTCGAGTGCCGTCGTGCGAGGTGTCTGATGTCAAAATTCGCGAAACACTGGTGGCAGCGCTGCTGTCTGAGGGTGGATCACGTCGCGACCCTGGCACAGCAATCCACTCGGTCACGCGGGCCCGCGGCGTATGGCAAGCGATCGCCAAAGATCAGCACGCTCGAGCCAATGGTGTTGTTCAGTGCGACGCCGATTGATCCGGCCATGATGGACGCCTCGGCAGGCGATGGTGCAGCGGCCGCCACGGTGTTGGAGATTCCGTTGGATTCGGAAGCCGAATCACAGCAAAGCACCACCTCGTCGAGTGTCCAAAACCCCGAGCAACAGTCGGCATCGGTCGCCAGCGAAATCATCATCATCGATGCGTTGACACCGGAACTCGATGCTTTGCTCGAAGACTTGCGTTTGCATCGAGCCGACAGTGAGGTGTTCGTCCTGGACGCGAATCGCGACGGGATCACGCAGATCACTGAGATTCTGGAGTCACGCTCAGACGTCCGTTCATTGCAAATCATCTCGCACTCAGAAGACGCGTCGGTTCGGCTCGGAAATCTGTGGCTCGGAGCTGACAACCTGGACGCCTATGCGGGCGAGATAGCCTCGTGGCAGCATGCGCTGACATCCGATGCGGACATTCTTTTCTATGGATGCGACTTGGCCGAGGATGCGTCAGGAAGAACGCTTGTTGATTCGATTGCGGCGCTCACCGGAGCGGACGTGGCCGCCAGCGATGATGACACCGGACACGTGCGCTACGGTGCCGACTGGGATCTGGAATACGCCACCGGTGTCATTGATGCGGACATCGTTGTCAGCGAAGCATTCCAGGAGTCCTGGCAACACAAACTCGCAACGATCACGGTGACGACTTGGGTCGACGAGTCCAACGACAATGGCGAAATGTCACTACGCGAAGCGATCACGCAAGCGAACGCCGGAGCCGGTGGCGACACCATTGTCTTTAGTGCATCGCTGGATACGTCGACTGTCTTCAAACTCACTCGCCAACAAACGGAAGACGACGCGAACTCGTACGGTGACCTCGACATTCTGAAGGATGTCACCATCGTCGGTCATGGAATCAACACCACCATCATCGACGCGGGGGAATTGAGTCGCATCTTTGATGTTCGCGGTGGGACGTTGAGGTTGTCGGATGTGACGTTGCAGGGCGGGAATGCCTCGGGCGACATGGGCGGTGCAATTCGGGTTGAGGCACCATCTGCTGGGCTGGTTTTGCAACGTGCTCTGTTGACCGACAACACTGCGACGGAAGGCGGAGCGATTGGTAACAAAGGTACCATCGAACTGACCGATGTTGCGATCATCGGCAACGGCGGTGTGAATGGCTACGCCACCAACACGGGCGGCGGCATCACGAACCGAGGAACCGCGACGTTGAACCGGGTCACTTTGTCGGGCAACGTGGCAACGGTTGGTGGGGCGATCTTTGTCGAATCGAGTGCGACTTCCATTTCATTGACGAATGTGACGGTGAGTGGAAACACGGGGGCCAATGCGGGCGGCGGCCTCTACACGAAGGTGAATGCGGATATCGTTCATTCCACATTCACTTTGAATTCATCCAATATTGGCGGGGGCATCTTCGTCGAAGCTGGTACGACAACCATTGCCAACTCGATCGTCTCCGGCAACACGGCCACCTCGAGCAACCCTGACGTCCACGGGGCATTCACCTCCAACGGTGGGAACCTCATTGGCGATGTTGGATCGGCTTCCGGTTTTGGCAGCGATCTGGTTGGGGCAAACGTGGACCTGGAGGCACTCGCGAACAATGGTGGCTATGTCCAAACGCACAAACTGCAGGGCAGCAGCGCGGCCATTGATGCGGCGAAACCGGAGGACGCGGTCGGCGAAGACGCACGGGGATACAGTTCGCTCGACGGACGACTCGACAGCGGATCCTATCAAGCCCAGGCTGGCGTGATCGATCGCATCTTTTGGATAGACAGTGGGACAGATGAGATTCAATCATCCAAACTGGATGGGACCGATGTCCAAACAGTCCAGAGTGGATTGTCAAACCCAGACGAATTGTTTGTGGATTCCGTCAATCAACACATCTATTTTTCAGAACCGGATAGCGATCGCATTCGCCGTGTTAACTTTGATGGGACAGGACTGGTCAATGTCCACACGGGACTGGATGAACCCCGCGGCATGGCGATCGATCTCGCCAACGACAAAATCTACTGGGTCGAAGATGGTGACTCATACAATGCCGTCAAACGTTCGGACCTGGATGGCGGGAATACGGAAACGCTTGCTTTGGTGACGGCGGGCCTGAACCTCACCAAACCAGACGACATCAAACTGGACCTCGTCAACGGCCATGTCTATTGGACGGATGAACTGACGAGGAAAGTCGAACGCATGGACCTAGACGGGTCCAATCGCACAACACTCTTCACTCACCCTGGTGGATTTGGCGCCGCAGTCAATGGATTGACGCTCGACATCGCCAATGACACGCTCTACTACTCCGTGTCCGCAGGAGCATCCAGTGCCATCTGGCGAGCAGATCTGGATGGATCCAATCGCAGCAAATTGATCGACTCGGACGTGGACACTCCAGATGGGTTGGCGATCGATCACCTCAACGGAAAACTCTACTGGACCAATTCCGGATCGTCTGACATTTCCATGTCCGACCTGGATGGCAGCAACGTTACCAGTCTCAGCATCGCCGGTTTGGATCATCCCAAAGGAATTGGCTTGGGTGCGTCACAAACCAATGGGGCACCGATCTCGCTTGGTTTTCAACCCAACGAAGTCGCTGAGAACACAAACACCACGTCCGGCCTGAGCGTGGGCGTTTTCTCAACGATCGATGCCGATGAAAACGAAACGTTTACTTACACGGTCACCGGTGGTGCGGATGCCGCGAAATTCTCGATCGGCGGCGGAAATTCAGACGAGTTGATTTTGACCGACGGAGTGTTGGACTTCGAAAGTCAGTCGTCCTATACCGTGGTTGTGAATGTCGAGGATGCAGAGGGCAATACAGCCACGCAAACAATCACGATTCGTGTGGGGAACCAGTCCGAAATCGATGGTTTGTGGTTCACCACGGACAACGATGTGAGCGAGTCGAGTGTCGCTGGTCTAACGAACTGGGGCGAAGACCAGGTCATTCAAGTCAGCGACCCTGGATTGACGCTGGATGGGAACGGGGGAACGACTTCCGGAACCGCGTCCACAATCGGTTTCCGTCTGGAGAACTTTATTAGTGACACCGATGTCGGCATCTCCGGCATGCATGCGGTTTGGTCCGGTCTGAGCGTTGGGACGGGGGCGAATAGTTTTGAGTTGCTAGCTGGAGACCTGATCTTTTCGATCGACCAGAGCGGCATTGATTTCTCGAGCGAAACGGAACCCGACAAAGAGTTTGATCGGGAAGACGTGATCGTGTTCCGAGCATCCACGCCGGGCGACTACACCTCCGGTGACTTCTTTTTCTTGCTCGACAATCCGCTCAACGGTGATGATGTCCGAGGCATCTCGCTGGTGGAGAGCGTAGGCGGCGTTACTGTGGGCGACACGACTCTCGCTCAAGGCACGTTTCTGTTATCTCATTCCGGTGGCAGCGAGCATGATCGTGTCATCACCTACCATGCCGATACGGTCGGCGAATCCAATACGTCAGGTACCGCGGCGGTTCTGATTGAAGGAAGCGATGGTGGAAATCTTGGGTTCACAGAGAAGATCGTTGGTCTGCATGTCGTTGAGTCCAGCACAGCGATCGGGGGCGTCGCTGTTACGGCAGGCGATCTATTAATCTCGGTCCACGCGGGAAGCGAAGCAAGCACAACCATTGGTGGCGTGACGGGAACCAACCAAGATGTTTTTCGCTTGACCATGACCTCCACTCGGATTGGCGGAAGCACTTCCGTGGCCAATGTCGAGTTGCTGTTCGATGGATCGGACATTGGTTTGAATCAATTGGATAATCAAGAGATCAATTCGCTGACCTTCGTCGAGGCAACTTCTCCCAACACGCCCATCGGAGCGGTTTCGGATGTCGATGCAGATCCCGACAGTGTCGACGAAGATGCTGAAATCGGAGACGCCGTTGGCATCCAGGCCTCCGCGACGGACGCGGATGGCGAAGCGGTGACTTACAGCTTGGTGAGTGATCCTGATTCCAAGTTCGCCATTGATTCAAACACCGGAATTGTGACGCTGGCGGCCGCGTTGGATTACGACGTGGAGACGGAGCACAGTTTTACGGTCCGCGCAACCAGTGCTGACTCTTCGTTTACCGAAGAGACCTTTACGGTTCAGGTCAACCAAGTGAATTCGGCTCCATCCTTTTCCTTTACCACTGTGCTGTCTTCCATTGCAGAGAACGCCGACCTGACCGGTGGTGTGCACGTTGCGAACATCACGCTCAATGACGATGGCCTGGGAACCAACACGTTCAACCTGCTCGGCACCGACGCCGCCTACTTTGAACTACGAGACTCCGACACAAAGTTGTATTTGAAGGATGGCGTGACGCTCGACTTCGACACCAAAAGCACCTTGAATGTTTCGGTGTCGGTGGATGATGCCACAGTGGGTTCCTCTCCAGATGACACCGATCCGTTTTCGATCACCGTCACCGACGTGAACTCGATCCCAGTGGTGACGCTCAGCCAAGACGGCATTTTATTGCCAGAGGACACCTCAACGGGTTCGCGAATCAAGATGGCGGACATCAACGTGGCTGATGACAACACGGGTACGAACGTCCTGTCCTTGTCGGGCGACGACGCGGCTTTGTTTGAGATCGACGGAACCGAGCTGTTTTTGAAGAGCGGCACAAACCTCGATTTCGAGACCGCACCGACTCTCACTGTGACGGTGAACGTGGATGATTCGTCCATCGGCAGCGGCATCGATTCCTCGACGGACTTCACGCTGACGGTCACGAACGTCAACGAAGCTCCTTCGGTGAGTCTGTCCAATCAAGTCACGACGGTCAGCGAAGGTGCGGACCTGTCCTCCGGCATGAAGGTCGCCGACATCGTCGTCACGGATGATGCTTTAGGCACCGAAACGTTTGCGCTCGTCGGAGCCGATGCGGCCTTGTTCCGCATCGATGGCACGGAACTTTGGTTGGTCAACGACGCTGCGTTGGATTTCGATAGCAATGCGACGCTGGACGTGACAGTCGAAGTCTACGACGCGAGTTTGTCCGCCAGTGCTCTGGACAGCGTCGCTCATTCGATGTCCGTGACGGATGTGAACTCGTCGCCAACGGTGAGCCTGAGCCAAGCAGGAACTTCGCTTGCGGAAGACACCTCAACAGGCACTCGAATCAAGATGGCGGACATCATCGTCACCGACGATGCCACGGGAACAAACGTGCTGTCTTTGTCAGGCGACGACGCATCCTTGTTTGAGATCGACGGAAACGAATTGTTCTTGAAGAGCGGTGCGAACCTCGATTTCGAGACCGCACCGACCCTCACTGTGACGGTGAACGTGGATGATTCGTCCATCGGCAGCGGAATTGATTCCTCAACAGGCTTCACACTGACCGTCACCGATGTCAACGAAGCACCCAGTTTCACCCTCGTTACTCCGCTCACACTTGTTGCGGAAGATGAGGATCTCTCGGGCGGATTGAAGGTTGCTGATTTGGATATTACCGACGACGCACTTGGTGCCGAAGCTTTTTCATTGAGTGGCGATGACGCCGCATTGTTCGAAGTGGTCGGCACCGAATTGCGGTTGCGAGCTGGAATCACCCTCGATGCGATCACGAATCCTAACTTGGACGTGACCATTGATTTGGATGATGCGAGTCTCGGTGGAGGTTCCGAGGACACCGAATCGTTGCAGATCCAAGTCACCACGACGAACACGCCGCCGACGCTCAGTGATTGGCAAGACAACTCGCTGGCGGGACAAACGGTCACCGTGCCCGCTTCCGTTTTTAACGGGCTATCCGACGATGTGGATGGGCAAGTCCTCACGGCTCATTTGAGTGCCGGACCGCTGGTTGGGGTCTTGGATCTGCAAGCCGACGGCAGCTTCACATTCACACCGCCGCCAGGATTCATTGGTTCCATATCATTCGAATGGACCGCGTTTGACGGACGACAACACAGTGCAGCGGCGACGGTGACGCTGACGTTCTTGCCCGTGCCAGTCGTGCCGCCCCCGCCTGCACCGACCCCACCGGAGGACACGTCTGGTTCCAATTCGGACGCATCCGATGCTGACTCCAACGACTCCAGCAACGATTCCGACAACGGCGATAATTCGGAAGACAGTTCCAGCGATTCGGAGTCGGAATCCACAAACGAAAGCGACTCGGCAGAAGTCGCCGTCGGCATGCCCAACGCCGCCACAACCAATCCCGATGGAACCGCACAACAGTCGGGGCAACCCGGTGGTGCTGAAGAAGCATCGACGGAACTCGAACGGATGAATGCGAGTGTCAACGAAGCGAGACTGGCGCAAGAGGCCGCCGAACGTGAAATGCAAATCGATAGAAACCAGCTTGGTCTGACGCAATCGGGCGGTCGAGTCCAGCGTTTGGATCTGGACTTCGATTTCGGATCCGACGGCGTCGCGATGACATCCATCGACTATGCATTGATGACCCAGCCCGGTGAAATGTGGGACCAACTGGACAATTACCAACAAAAGGTCAATTCACAGATCAAAGGTGACTTGATCGTTGTCGGTACCGCCGGTGCCGCGGCATCGAGTGTGACCGTGGGTGTTGTTGCTTGGGCCCTGCGAAGTGGATTGTTGTTGTCAGGTTTGATTGCCCACATGCCTGCTTGGAGCGCGGTCGACCCGTTGTTGATCATGCAAGGATTCTCTGGAACCGGTGACGGAGAAACACTCGAAGAACTCATGGACCGCCACGATAAAGCGATGACAGACGAATGATTAGTCTCTATCAGCGTATCCCGATTCGCATTCGGATTTCACTTGGTTTGGTTGGTCTGATGGCCGGCAGTTTGCTCGTGGCTAGCGCCGCCGGTTTCTTTCCCAATGAACAAGAAGAAATTCTGCATGGTCGTGCGCGTTTGTGCGAATCGCTGGCAATCAGCGGCACCGCCATGGCCAGCCACGGTCAAGTCGACTCGTTGCGAGTCACGTTGGAATCCGTCGTTCATCGAGACCCTCAAATTCACTCGATCGGTTTGGTCTCCAGCGAAGGCAAGTTGCTCGTTTCGGCTGGTGAGCACGAGCAGTTCTGGGACGACAGTCTCGAAGACGACGTCAATCAGATGCAGGTCCCCGTGTTCCGCTACGGAAAACAATGGGGCGAAATGCAATTCGCGTTTGCATCAACCGGAGGTTTGTTCGGGCTGAACTATTGGGCTCCCGCTTGGTTGTTGATCGTCTTGATTCCCGCTTGTTTGATTCAGTTTTCATTCTTCTTGAAGAAAACGCTGGAGAGTTTGGATCCCTCCGGGGCCGTCCCGACGCACGTCGAGAACGCGCTGGATACCATCACGGTCGGATTGGTTCTACTGAACTCGAAAGGCCGCATTCTGTTCACCAACCGTCGTTTAAACCAACTGCTGTCGCAAGAACCGTCCGAAATGATGGGCAAGAAGATTGACGATTTGGAATGGCAAATGATCGCAGACAGCAACGATGTTTTGCCATGGGAAGAAGCCAAACAGAAAGAGGATTCGGTCATGGATCGAATCCTGCAGTATGACAACGATGGTCGCATGCTGACTTTCAGCGTTAACTGCACGCCAATCGCCGGGCAAGGTTACCTGGTGACGTTCGAGGACATCACGCTGATCGAAGAGAATAAAGTTGCTTTGGCGAAAGCACGCGACGCAGCGGAAAATGCCAACGCAGCCAAAAGCGACTTCCTGGCCAACATGAGCCACGAAATCCGCACGCCGCTCAATGCCGTGCTCGGTTTCACCGATGTGTTGCGTCGTGGTTTGGTGTCCAGCGGTGACGAAGCCGTTGACCATCTCAACATGATTCACCGATCCGGTGCTCACCTGCTGGAGCTGATCAACGACATTTTGGACTTGTCGAAGATTGAATCTGGCCACCTGCAAACCGAATCAATCGATACCAATCTTGACGACATCGTCACGGATGTGGCGAACACGTTGAAGGTCAAAGCCGATGAGCAAGGCTTGGATTTGAAAGTTGATTTCCGGACAGCGATTCCGCGAGTCATCCAGTCCGATCCAACTCGATTGAGGCAAGTCATCACGAACCTGGTTGGCAACGCGATCAAGTTCACAGAGAGTGGATCCGTTTCGATCGTGACCTCCTTGCTGAAGACGCCATCGAACTCCATCGAAGGCTATGACCCGATCGTTCGAGTCGACATCATCGACACGGGGATCGGGATGACGCCGGATCAACAAGCCAAAATCTTTGACTCGTTTGTCCAAGCCGATAGCTCGACAACTCGTAAGTTTGGCGGGACTGGATTGGGGCTGTCCATCAGTCGTCGTCTGGCCGAAGCGATGGGCGGGGCGTTGACCGTGCACAGCGAGATTGGGATCGGAAGCACGTTCCGCGTGGAGATTCCAACCAGCGTGGCCAGTTTGAAGGACATGGTCAGTCCAGAAGAATTGGCACGTTTGGCGCAAGAAAAATCAGCCGGTGCGGTCAGCTCCGAGCTGCTGCGGTTGCCATCCAAACGCGTCTTGATCGTGGATGACGGTGAAGCCAACCGTCGTTTGATCGAACTGGTGCTCAAACGTGCCGGAGCGATGGTGATGACCGCCGAAAACGGCCAAGAAGCCCTCGACATGATCGCCGAAGGCGTCCAAGCCGGGCATCCGTACGAGCTCGTGTTGATGGATATGCAGATGCCCGTTTTGGATGGGTATTCCGCGACGGAACAATTGCGTGAGCGGGAAGACACGACCCCGGTCATCGCGTTGACCGGTAACGCCATGCGTGGCGACCGAGAGAAATGCATCGCCGCCGGTTGTGACGACTTCCTTACCAAACCAGTCAACTTGGACGAGTTGTTGCAAATGGTGTCGCAGTACTTGGGAGAGGTCGATCCTGGGACCCTGGCCAATTCGAACGTCTTGGCAGCTGGGACAACAACGCCGTCGGTTCCAAGCGGAACGCGCGTCTTGCCCTCGATGCAATCGCCGACCGCTTCGACTCCGGCATCCTTGTCACTGTCTGATTCGCAACCTGCCACGTCGCCCAACCTACCGTCGTCGGCCATCGTGCCAACGTTGCCAATGGACGACGAAGACTTCCGAGCGATCGCGGGTGACTTCGTTTCGCGACTTCAATCGCGATTGGACGGCATCGAACAAGCGATCCAAGAGGCGAAGTTTGACTTCGTGCACGGCGAAGCTCACTGGCTCAAAGGTGCTGGCGGAACGGTCGGCCTGGACGTCTTCACCGAACCAGCTCGAACGTTGGAGCAAGCCGCCAAAGACGAGTCGTCCGACATCGCTCAATCAATCCTGAGTCAAATTCGCGAGCTGCATGGCCGCGTCGCGATTCCGGGAATGGACTTGTCTCAGCAATCCAGCGCGGCTGACCTGCTGAGGGCTTCCGCGGTTGCGGTCGATCCGGCGACAATCGTCAATCCGATTCATTGTGCACTTCCGTTGGAGGACCCTGATTTCCACGCCATCGTCTCCGACTTCATTGGACGGCTCGACTCACGCTTGATCGACATGCGAGACGAGCTGCGTGAGCAACGCTTCAGCGATCTAGAACTCAGTGCTCACTGGCTGAAGGGAGCTGGCGGAACGGTGGGTTACGGGGATCTGACCCAACCGTCGCGTGACCTGATCGAGGCCGCACTGGCGGCAAGCCCGACGGATTGCGAATCGTACTTGTCACAAATCGAATCCGTGCGGTCACGGATGATTCTTCCCGAACCTCTGCCAGTTGGCTAGAGAACGATCCGAATCGCAATGCATTTTCGCAGCCCTTGCAACCGTTAATACCGCCCGCGTCGTTCGGGGGGCGAAAAGCAATCGTCGCCAAATTTTTTCGCTTTCGAGTGCGTTCCGCACAATGAGCAATCTTTTTGAACAGCCACCGGCTTTGCTCCAACTGAAACCGCTTTCTTCGGACCCACTCGATGAACACTCCCGCCACCTCCACTGATACGGCCGTCTTCAGCGCGCCCGTCGTGCCAGGAAATCATGGTGTTCTTCCGCAAGGAAACTCGGCCAAGCCCGTCGCGGCGTTGCCCGGCAAAATTATGATTGTCGACGATGAGATCGCCAACGTTCTCGTCGTGAAGAAGTACTTGGAACGAGCCGGCTATCGCGATTTCGAAACGACTACCGATTCCACCTCCGCGTTTCGAATCCTCGAAACCAGCATGCCTGACGTTCTGCTGCTGGACATCAACATGCCCAACGTCGACGGCATCCAAGTCTTGGAACGAGTCCGACAAGACCCACGTTTCAAGCACTTGCCCGTCTTGATCCTGACCGCCAACACGGATGAACGGATCAAATTGGTTTGCCTTGAACTGGGCGCGACTGACTTTTTGCTGAAGCCTGTCGACCCGATGGATTTGACTCCGCGAGTCCGTAACTCACTGCAAAGCAAAAGCTTTCAAGATCGACTGCAGCACCACGCGGCGGAGCTCGAACTCAAAGTCGAACAGCGCACCCGAGAACTCGAAGCCTCTCGCCGCGAAGTCATTTACTGTTTGGCTCGAGCCGCAGAAATGCGAGACAACGACACTGGGAACCACGTCATCCGAGTCGGCCGTTTCGCGGGCATCATTGCCGCCGGGATGGGATTGCCGGATTGGTTCGTTCGCGACATCGAAATGGCCGCCCAGTTGCACGACGTGGGCAAGATCGCCATCCCCGATGCGATTCTTTTGAAACCAGGCAAGCTCGAACCAGAAGAGTTCGACGTGATCCAAAATCACGTCAAGTTCGGGCACCAGATCATCCAGCCACACACCAGCACCGATGCTCGCCGAATGCGAACGCACGTGGAGCTCGGTGCCGACATGCTCAGCAACGGCAGTGCGTTGATGCGACTGGCCGCCAGCATCGCACAAACCCACCACGAGAAATTTGACGGCTCGGGTTACCCGCTTGGATTGGCCGGCAGCGACATTCCACTCGAAGGGCGAATCACCGCCGTCGCCGATGTGTTCGACGCTCTCTCGGCGGAGCGTCCCTACAAGAAAGCTATGCCACGCGAAAAGTGTTTCTCGATTCTCGAAGAAGGTCGCGGCACACACTTCGATCCCGATGTCTTGGACGCGTTCTTCGAATGCACGAAAGAAATCGTACGCGTGCAGCTGGACTACATGGATCACTGCGAACCAACCCCAGCCACCACAACGGCACCCGCCGACACCAACCAAGACGAATCCTAACCAACCTTCGTCCCGGCTTCTTCGGGCAATCCTCTCGTCCCAACCCGCCGCGTCAGTAAGGCCACACCACCACAAACAATTGCCAATTTGCATTGATCATTTTGCAATTTGCAATTTCTCCGTCTCAGCTAGCGTTCATTCCAAACGCGAACAAAGAAACCCGCGTCCAGTTTCCGACCAAACTGATCTGGTAACCGAAGTCGTCCCGTTTCAAATCGAAGCGTTCCTGCCGGGCTTACCGTTCGAGGAACTCGGTCGGCCAAGTACACCTGCACATCGTTCTGGTCGACGTCTGGCGAATGCCCTGTGATCAGCAAGCGAAACGCATCCGGTTCCAGCAACTTCAGGCTGTCATCGATCAACGGCCACACATCGCGAGCTAAACGCCAAGCCTTCCCGCTCGGACCATGCCCATAAGCTGGCGGGTCCATCACAATCGTGTGGTATCGATTTTCGCGACGGACTTCTCTCGCCGTGAACTTGACCGCATCATCGACCAAGAACCGGATCGGTGGATCGTCCCATCCGTTTGCCTTCGCCGCCGCACGAGCCGACTGCACGTTCTGTTTGGCCGCGTCCACATGAGCAACGGCAAACCCAGCCGACACCAACGCCATCGTCGACGCCCCCGTGTAAGCGAACAAGTTGAGTGCTTTGGGACGATCACCGGACGAGACCTCCGGCAACTCACGGGTTCTCAACCAATCCCAATTGGCTTGTTGTTCCGGGAAGACACCGATGTGCCCATACGGAGTCGGTGCTACGGGCATACGGAATCCGCCACACTCGACGCAGCGTCCCGGTTTCCACTCCACCCGATGATTCCACTGTTTTTCCTTTTCGTCGAAACGGCTGGCCGCCACCTTCCACCGCGCATTTTGTTTCGTGGCCAAACCCTCCGCTGCCGGTGAAGGCCGATCGATCAAACGGCCGGCAACCCGTTCCAGTTTTCGTCCGCCGCCAAAATCGACCAACTCATACTGGTTGATTGAGTTGTGGTTGGGCGGGTCCGAGGAAGGCATATCATCCGAGCGAGAGCGATCAGGAAAATTCATGGCGAGCAGTGTATCGCCAACCCGCCAACTCGTGTCCCCCACCACGCAGCCACCTTCTCCTCCGCTATTCCCCGCCGAAACACGCACCGTTTCGCCCACCCAAAAGTCGCCCATCGACTCCGCTCGATGGCAGCACCGAAAAATCCCACCTCACCACCTCAGCGAGGCCCCCGTATCCACCAATCGAGTCTTGTCACACTGCGGCGCGGAAGTTAATCTTTCCGCCACGAAGCCCCTGATTCCGCAGCGAGTCCCACTTGCCGCGGCGGAAGACCCCTTCGGGCGATTAGCTCAGTTGGTTAGAGCGCTGCTTTCACACGGCAGAGGCCACAGATTCGAATTCTGTATCGCCCATTTCGGCAGCTTGCCGAATACTTCGTAAATTACTGGTCGAAACGCCGCTCAGGCGTTACCAGCTCAGTCAGGCTGCGCGACTCACTTTCAGCATTTACGGTACAGCGTACCGCAAACGATTGGAACTGAATCGCATGCCAAGACAAAAAGCAAAGCTCCCCAAGTACCACTACCACGTCTCGGGCCAAGCCCGCGTCTATCTCGATGGACGGTACTTCTACCTCGGCACCTACGACTCGCCCGAGAGTCACGCCCGGTACTTCGCCCTCTGCAAGGAGTACCAAAAAGACGGCTGCAAGATGCCCGAGGACAGCTCGACCCATCCGAGCGAGGACGCAACCATCACGGTGAGCTGCGTCACCGCAGAATACCTCGAGTTTGCGAAAGTGAAGTACGCCAAGTCGCCAGGGGAATACTCAAAGCATGAAAGCCTCTGCGACCTTCTCGATGACGAGTACGGAGACCTGCCGGCGGTCGAATTCGGGCCAAGACGGCTCTCCGAAATACGTGACTTGCTCGTGGCCACCAAGAACCGCCGTGGCCGGCACAACACGCGCCACTACATCAACCAGCAAGTTCAGATCATCGTGCAAGTTTTCAAACGTGCCGTCGCGAGAGAACTGGTTCCAGTCGAAGTCTGGACGGCACTGAAAGCGCTGGACTCGCTGCGAGAAGGCGAGACCGTGGCGAATGAATCCACCGATCGAGAACCGGTGGGGATTGAGGCTGTACGGCAGACCGCCGAGCACCTTTCACCAGTCCTCAAGACCATGGTGCGGATCCAGGCGGCAACCGGCATGCGCCCCAGCGAAGTGCTTCGGATGCGTCCAATCGACATCGACAAACGAACGGACGGTGTGTGGGTCTACCGTCCGAATGAACACAAAACGAAACGGCACGGCAAGAAGAAACAGGTGCCAATCGTCGGTGACGCCCAAGAGGCTCTTGAGCCCTACCTGAATCGGGAGCCAACGGAATATTGTTTCAAACCGGAGGAATCCGCTCGTTGGTATCAGGAACAAAAATCCGCCAAGCGAAAAACACCAGCCAATCAAGGCGATCGCCCCGGTTACAACAAGCGCACCCGTGCGGGTGAATCGAAACCGCGTGAGTACTCCCCGAAGTTCAACAAGGACTCCTATCGCAAAGCAATTGTCCGTGCAGCCAAGAAGGCCGGGGCGGAACACTGGACGCCGTATCAGCTCAGGCACACCGCCGCGACTGCGATCCGGGAAGCACTCGGGATCGAAGGAGCCCAAGCTCTGCTCGGACACTCCAAGCGGCAGATGACCGAGCACTACGCGAAGGAGTCCCTCGACAAGGCGATCGAAGCCGCCAAAGCTGGTCCCAAAATCTAGGGCCTCTGGGATGAGGATCCGCAGTCGGCAGCGAGTACCGACTTCTGGTCCAAGGCAGAACGGCATGCCGTGTAGGGGCGACGAGCGACACGGCAGCGTCACTTGATGGTATTGAGGACAAGGTGAGCGGAGGAATCTTACGCACGGATGTCCATCGCGAACACCCGCACCCGACGCACCTATCGCCGGCGTTTCGTCGTCTTAGCGATAGCGGTCGAGACTTTCGACATACTCAGTGGTGGCCGAGACTGTTGGCGACTTCGGTACCTCAGATCGTTGCGCCGCGTGAGTCACGCTACCACAAAACTCGTTTGAGAGAGGACCGCACAGCGACTTGCTGGCTACGTCCTAATGGCGTATCGACCCGGAATTTAAGGCGTTCCAAACACCCTGAAGACGGCCGGGATGACACGACTTGAACTTGCGGCCTCTGCACCCCCCATGGTTCTCCACTGGGACACTTTCAAAGCCTAACTTCGATCTGGGATTTCCCGCACCTCAGCATAAATACCGAGGATGTGACTTGATCCCTTCTCCTGATACAGGGGCAGTGGGAAAACCAGGGCTTCATCTGGCCGGGCGTGCCAGGCCAGATGAATCGAAATCTTTGGGGGCCAGGCTGCCCAAAGCGATCTGCGGTCAATGCTCGCTCTAGTTAGCTCGTTAAGAACTGTCGCTCAAATACACAGCGGCAAAAACATTCAACGACTTATGTTTTTAGAGTCGATGGTCCAATCCGGATCGCGTCTCAACTGGCTATCGTCACCGACAAACATTTTGGCGCCTGATTGCTCGCCTTTGAGATGCCAGTCGAGCCAAGCGATTGCCACGGGAGAATACTTCCCGCCGTGTGGTCGCCGGTAAGTTCCTCCGTGTCCGACGTCTAGGTTTGTCATCACGATTGGCACATGATCTACTCGTGAGAAATCGTTTATCGCATTTTTGTAAGCGATGTCCGACGGTCCGCCCATAATATACAGGACGGGACCGTGAAACTTCCCGAGGTCATCCTTGGTCAGATTCGGCATTGCGGCCATCGGCGATTGAGTCGGCAACACGCCACTGTTGCAAACCACTGTGGTGGTGATTCTGGGATCACCTGAAATTTCGATGGCTTGTAGTCCTCCACAGGACATCCCCATCGCAGCAACTTTGGTCGTATCAATTTTCTCGAAGTAGATGCTTCTCTCGGTTGCATCCTGCGCGATGATCCAGTCCAAGGCAGCAAGCAACTGGGACGAACTCGTCCGTTGGCGAGACGCCTCACCTCGCTGCTGCAACTGATCGAGTGGTCCAATGCCGAGAACGATGTATCCGTGCGATGCGATCTCATTGAGAAAGTTCTTGTGTTCCTCCGTTGTGTTCGCACACGCGCCATTTCCCCATAGGAGGATTGGTAGCTGTTGTTCGCTTCCAAACGCAGTGAGATCGTCCGGGCGGTAGATCGTGATGCCGGCAAGCGTTTTAGATTCCGTGGCAATCGCGGAATAGGGCCCTCGCCCACCGTCTTCAATCTTTACATTGTTGGATTGGTCGGGTGTGTTTTTATCGTCCTTTCCGTCAGTCAACGCAATGATACTGGCGTAGGCTGGTTTGGGGTTGTTGTTGCCGTCGAACAGCAAAGGGTGTTGTCCCCATCTCCAAGTGCGTCGATCGTTCAGTCCCCAGAATGTAACGCGTTCGATGACATCTTCATGTTTCTTGAAGATGGAAAACAGCTTGGCATAGTCTTCGGCCTGTACGTTCAGATCTTCAAGGGAGGGCGGTGAACTGCTTCGGAACCGGCGTCTTCCGAACTGTCCTCCGGACTCACCGCGGATGGTGACATCGAGCTCCGTGATGCTGACCTTCAGTCCCAGCGATGCGTAGTCGGTAATCGCTTTTTCGATGGCCTCGAACGGAACTCGCCCGCTCCGCCAATGGCCTTGAATGCCCACGGCATCGATTGGGGCGCCGTCGGCAAGAAGTCGCCTCAGAAGCACCATCGAGCTTTCATGTTTGGGCCCTGATTCAATGTTGTAGTCGTTGTAGTAAAGCACGGCGTCCGGATCCGCTTGGCGAGCGAACTTGAATGCCAACGTGAGAAACTCCGGACCGAGTGTTTGTAGCCAATTCGAGTCGCGAAGGTTTTCGGTTTTCGCCGTTTCCGCGTCACCACCATCGTTGATCGCTTCATTGACAACGTCCCAGCTTTGCAGTCTTCCTCTGTAACGTCCTACCAACGTATCAATATGTTCTTTCATTCGACGCTTGACGGTCTCGGGATCGCGTCCCTCGAAGAACCAATTAGGCGTCTGTGCGTGCCAAACCAGTGTGTGGCCGTGAATCGTCATATCGTTCTTTTCGGCCCACTGCACCAAAGCATCAGTCTGCTCGAAACTCCAACGATCTTCGCCCGGATGAACTCGCTCGGGCTTCATGCAGTTCTCGGGAGTCACCGCATCAAAATGCTCCGCTGCCAATTTCAGCTCTTCTTCGGAATAGCGAGAGGGAAGGTCACCCGCCATTCCAACTAAGAACGAATCCATGAAGGCGTCTTTGATCAGGCGATCGATTTTGACGTCGACCACCGGAGCGGGATCTTCTTTCGGCGGGGGCTTCGGAAGGTTGCGGGTTGCAACTGCATCCTGATCGCCCCTCTGCCCAAACGACCTGGTGATCGCGAGTTCTTTTCCTTTGAGCTTGCCGGTGTATTCAATACGAAACTCTCGCTCGCCGAATTGGCGAACCTCCGCGAATTCGATGGAATCGTTGTCGACCTTCACATCGACAAACACAACTTTTCGCTCTTCGTCTCGATCGTCCACTTCCGCTTTCAATGTCGCATCGCCAGCGTTATCGATCACAAGGTGAAAGTGGTAAGTCTGCAATCCGAACGGTGATTCGAATTGACAATGCCATGTACCCATTAAGTCTTCCGAACTTTGCTTTGGCTCTTGGGCCAGGGCAAACGTGGCGGTCAGTGCCAAGCAACAAAAGCAAGCGAGCGTTTTGGAAGACATGCGAAGAGATCCGTGCAGGTATTGTGTGAGGAAGGAATCGATCGGAGACATGGTTTATTTGGCGTTGGCGGTTTCTTGGGCCAACAGCGAAAGCATCGCCGCGGCATACCGCTCGCCGAATCCGCGAGACCCTTCCGGGTTGAAGTGAAGCTTGTCGTCGGTCGGCAAACCTGCCGACGAGATCACCTGAGCAACCGAGATTGCTTCGGGCAACTTAGCAATAATTGCGTTGTGACTTGCACACCGCCCGCCTTGGTCAGCATGCACCATTTCTCCTGCAAGAAGAGGCACCGCGTTTGGATCTAAATCCAGGTCGGTTATCAAGTCGTCGTAGACGGACTTGACCTTCTGAGGCCACTCTTTGTCACCGGTATTGGATTCGCCCTGATGCAGAAGGATTCCTCTGATGACCCCATGCTTCTGCGCCTCTTTGGCCATGCCGACAAGGTATTGATAGGGATTGCCGTCGTAGCCTTTGACGATGTTCTTGAGCCAATCGCGTTCGCCGTCAACGTACGACTGAAACGATTCCTTCTGATACAGTTCGATCTTGCAACCTGGCACGCAGACCTTGATGATTCCGACGCGGACGTCTTCCGGAAGGGAATTGACCATGGCTTTTCCGAATGAATCGACCATGCAAATGCCTCGACCACGAGCGGCCAGCGGCGGCACGGCGTGGTACCAGTTGTGCTTCTGCCAGCCTCTTTGTTCGTTGTCAAAGTCGGCCATCACCAGCAAACGTTCGGGAACGTCGCGATCGGCATCGTTCATTCGCCCGCTACTATCCATGTTGGACTGGCCAAAGCAAAGGTAAATGTGAAAGTTTGGATCCACCGAGTCATCCATGGCGACGGCCTCTTGGCGTTGACCATCGCTCGGGCGTTGCATCGATTCCCGTGCGTTGTCAGACACCAAGTCGTCGACGGACTGGGAACGCTTGGCGGTAGCCTCTTCGGTCGCGAAATCACCAACCTTTCGCAAGAACATGATCGCGTCACCGTCGATCTTCCCCTCGTATTTGATGCGGATTTCGTTGCCACCAAAGTTCAGGTTTTCGACGAAGGAGACGGTGTCGCCGTTCAGTTCCACCTGCTCAAAGGTGACATCTCGTGAACGACCACCGACTTCGGCTTTTGCCGTTGCGGACAGTTCGCCGCCATCCTTGCCGAAGGTCATCACGTAGCTTTGAACACCAATCTGAGTATCGAAGTCAACTTTCCAGACGCCCGATAATTTGTCTTTTGGCTGGAACAACAGCGGTGCAAATTCCTTCAAGCTGCGTCGCCAAGTCTGCCATTCGTGGGCAGTCTCAGGGGACAAGTAGTAATGTGCGTCGATCCCCATTTCCTTCAATTTCTCAACAGTTTCAGCGGGATTGCCACCGCGGCGTGTTCGTCCACCCCCAACTTCCTTGCTTCCGTAGCTGACAAATACGAGGTCGACTTTGTCCTTGAAACCATCTGTGTTTTCGACGTCCTCTCTTCCAATCGTTGCCCCGCTGAAGAGTCCGATGTGAGAGAACTTGTCAAGGTTGCGGAGCGTGATGGATTTGGTCTCCATGCTACCCATCGACAAACCCGCCATGGCACGGTTTGGTTGATCGGTCAGCGTGCGGAAATTGCCATCGACGTACGGAACCAGTTCATCCACGAGAACCGTTTCAAAATCCTTGATGTCAAAATTGCGAAGCCCACCCATGCGAACCTCGTTCGTCATTCCGTAGGTCATCACAATGATGAACGGCTTCGATTTCCCTTCCGCGATCAGATTGTCCATGATCAGTCCGGCGTGACCTTGGACGCTCCATCCATATTCGTTCTCCCCCCAACCATGCTGCAGATACATCACGGGATAACGCTTGTCTTGATCGTCATCGTAGCCCGGTGGCGTGTACACGAAGGCGCGGCGTTCCGCATCCGTGCTCTCTGAATGGAAATAGATCTCACGAACTTGACCGTGGGGAACGTTCTTCAACGCATAAAATTCACGATCGTGCGCGGGGATCTCAATCCCGCTCCCCCAACGCATCGCACCGAAGTAGTACTTGCTATTCGGATCCGGTACGTGAGCACCATCAATGATCAGCTCGTAGTAGTGAAAACCTTCGTCGAGAGGACGTGAGTAGCCGATCCACGCCCCTTCTTCGTCTTTGACAAATTCAGTGCTGTCACGGAATGTTGTCGCCACGCTTTTCGCTTCCGGTGCCACTACTCGAAACTTGATTCGGCCCTGGGAGTTGACTTGTGGATACTCTTTGCCGGCTTGATTGGTCGGTGCCGGCTGGAAGTCGTCTTTGATTCCTTCAGGGACATCGGGGTTGCTGTCCGCAGAGTCATTGTCCGATGGCTGCTCCTCTGATTTCTTCACTGATGCTTCGTTCAGCGTTGAACTGCCAGACTCGTCTTGAAACAGCATTTGAGCGAAGTGATACAGATTGTTTCGCCAGTGAGTTGGATCGTGTCCGTAAGAGTCGACGTTCCAGACGTGTGGGATCTCGTTCTCTTTAAGGTACCGCTGCAATCGCTGACTGATTCGGATCAACCCATCTTTGTTTCCGCAGGACAGGTAGAGCAATTCGAGTTGTTTTTTTGCTTTCTCGGCATCGGGAATGAGTTCATCGGGGGCTTTCGTGTTTGGAGCTGACGAAAAGCCTCCTACCCAAGCGAACGTGTCCAGGTGCGTGAGGCCAAAGTTCAGCGATTGACCGCCACCCATCGACAGACCCGCGAGAGCGCGATGCTGTCGATCCGCATTCACGGAGTAGCGTGATTCGATCGCGGGAATTACGTCGTCAAGCAGATCGTTCTCGAACACGGCAAACGCGGGCGCGCTAGCCATGATGTTTCCTTCTGCCCGGTCGTTCTTTTGTGCCCGTCCATTTGGCATGACCACGATCATCGGGACCGCCTTCCCATCGGCGATCAAATTGTCTAGCAGCAGATTGGGAGACGCGAAGCGTTGCCATTCGGTCTCATCCCCTCCGATTCCGTGCAAGAGATACAGCACCGGATACTTCTTCTCTTCTGAGTAACCAGGCGGCGTGTAGATATTCATTTTCCGAGTCGTGCCAACCGTTTTTGACTCGTACTCGATCATTTCGAGTTTGCCGTGCGGAGCATCTTCACGTTTGTCGGCGATGTCGCCCGGCGGGTCCGGATGCGTTTGCTTGTCGTCGGGACCGAGTTCGATTGGACCGCCAAAACCTCCGCGTTGACGGCGAGGTCGCTCGGAATTTGTGTCGTCTTGTGCTGAAACTTGCACTGCCTGAAGCAGGCAAAACGCAAACAATGCCACGATTCGTTTCATGATTTTCAACCTTGCTATCACGTATTTGGAGAAGAGGGGGAGGAACACTTGAAAAGTACATGCCCCTAGCCGATCGGAATGGCTAAGGTGATTCCTGAGAGCGAACGCGAAAGACTCGCAATCGAATTGAGAACTCGCGTTTCCAGTCAACTTCCAAGGTGCCTACGAAGGTCGACTGATTGAGCCAATCGTATTGCCCCCGGGGGGCAATGAATCGAGGCGTGGTAAAACGCAATCCTGTTGGAGGTGCACCGACACCTAAATTGGAGACTCGAATGAGCACTCCGTCTTCCGTGCGAAGAAAGTAGGTTGCATCTGCTTCAGTCGCACCATCACTGCGGGAGAGATTCCAGTCGACGCCACCAGGAACCACTTCGCCCTGGATGTCTGGACCGTGAAAGGTCCCACCGACAATCGGAATGACCAGCCGTTTCCCGTCGTCGACCTGACCGAAATCGAGTGCTTCGCCAACCTTGATGTTGGCGGTGTAAACAAATTCAAGTTCAGGGTATTCAACGGGTTGAGGGAAGTCGAAGGCAGCCGATATCTCTTCCGCGTCGACGTTGGGCAGGCCCGATCGGGAATAATTCGCTGCTGTCTGCCATGCGATTTCTTGAAGCGTTCGGGTCAACGATTCATCCCATTGCGGCCGATTGACTTGCTCAAGCTTTTGTGTGGCCGGCAGACCGAGGGGACTTTGTTGGTACAAAACCGCAAAGTGCAGATAAGTGTTCAAAGCTTCCAAGGGAGCCGAGGGATGAGCCGGGTCGACAAAGAGCTCGTCTTGATCCTCCAACCCCGGCATTTCCTTTCTGTAGATCCGTGAACGCAGTTCAGAGGCCGCTTGAGAAGCCGGAATGAGAAAGACAAAGTCTTGACCATCACCATATTTCTCATTCAACGAATCAATCTGAGTTTCACCCGCGCGGATGTTACGAGCGTTCATTAGAGAGAGTTGCTCAGGCGTCTTATCGCGATCGGGAACTTCCCAAGCCCCATTCGGAAAATCCTGATTGTCGATGTCTCCGCCTCCCCAAGAAAGCTGGACAAGGAATCGCATCTCTGGATTGTGCTTCAATCCCAGCTTGATGAAATTTTCGATCCCCTCGTCAGGGAATTGGATGGGCGACATCACGAAGACGTCGACATCGCCCTGCCTGAGAGCTTCCTTTGCCAGATTTTCGTCATCCGGCAACTGCCAATGCTGCAACGTCCGTGATGCACCGATCTTTTGCAAACCAACCAGCTGATGGTCATCGATTCCCTGGGCCGATGCCAATTCTGTCAACTGATCCGGCACGTACCACATCAGGCTGTGTGACGCGTAAAAAACTCTTTCGCCTTTCACTCCAGTATCACCCGCAACTTCAGCCAGAGCTTGAGAACTCAGGCTGAAAAGCACGCACGGAAGAAACGCAAAAAGAAAGGTGGAGAGTTTGAGCATCAAGTCGTCCTCACAATTTTGATTCAGTTGCCGGGATCGAAAGTCAGCCATCGGATTAGTGACCGCCGCCGGCAAACTCGACTGTGACGGCGAAGACAAGGGGGATCGAAAAATCACCTCCCTTGAGAAACTCGATCTTGGTGAGTTCCTTGTCAGAGTCGGCAGGGACTTTCAGGTAACGCACTTGCTTGCCGTTGGCTTCAATCGCCAGCGTCGATTCGGGCACGTCCTCACCGGCTTGATAAGTCACGATGTGCTTGCCGTTGACCAACTCGAAGTCACTTGTCGTGCTATCGCTGTAGTGCCGCCGAACGATCATGCTGGTCGTTTCATCCTTGAATCGCGGGTAAGCTGCCCAGGCAACACCGCCAAGTAAGTGAATGGCCTGCACTTTCCCAGAGCAATCAATGCTGACTGACTCCGGCAGCGTGCTCGGTCGCCGTGGGGAAGATGATTGCAAACCAATGATGTTGGCGATTCGATCTCCCTGCGGGTCGATCAACTCGAAGGGGATACTCTCAACTTCAACTCGACCGTAAGAATCAAGCTCAAGCTTGTCTCCGGAACGACCGCGGAAGCCGGGAAGCCCTTTGTTGCTGTTGATGGTTGCCACGCTCGAGATACTCAGCGGTGCGTGCTTGTCTCGTTTTGCCAGGAAGGACAACAAGTCAGCCATTTCGGCTTTGCTCATTGAACTTTCGAAACCCTCTGGCATCAGTGACTTCGGTGATGAGGACAATTGTTCGATGTCTTCACGCAGGACCAGTTTTTCTTTTCCCTGCGTGTCGATGATACGCAATGAATTGGCCGACTCACCTGCCAGCATTCCCGACAGAACGTTTCCGTCGACAGTCAAGATTTGGTAGGTGCGGAAGTTGTTCTCAACGCTGCGTGACGGATCGAGCACGTTGATCAGGATCTCTTCCTTTGGGTGGACTGACATCCCGGTCAAATTGGGACCGATCTCATTCCCCGTCTCGCCGTGGATGTGACATGCGGCGCAGTGCTTCTTAAACATTGCGATGCCGTTGGTGACATCGCCCTCTTGTTTGGTCACCGGCATCCACTGATCAACGAGCGTTTGTCGATTGGAAGTGACCATCGCTCCGCGTGACTCCATCAGCGTTTCCGCTCGCTCGGCGATAGCCGCCGTTGGATGGTTGAGCAGAGCCTGACGTTGATCCAATTGCAAATCGTTGAATTGCACTTGGCCTTCGGCAATCGCATCGAGCAAGTCTTCGGTACTTTCCGTGCGTGAAAGAAGCAGAGTAAGAATTTGGCTTCCCAGCTTTGGCCCAGGGATGTACGCGATTCCAAGAGGGTTTCAGACAAACCATCGACGCGAGCGGCCTGAAGGGAGCGAAGTGCCTCAACACCGGTCTCGGGAGGAAGCTGTGGGGTGAAGAATTCCTCGACGGCGTCCAGAATTTTTGTACTGTTCGGTGCAAGCCGAATCGACTGCTCCCACGCACTCAGTCGCGTGTCGGCTTCCGCGTCAGCATCCATCGCGGTCGTCAGCAATTTATCTTGGATCTCGCCGACGATCTCCGCCAAGTTCTCGACCGACCATTGATCGGCAACGGCGAGAATGGCGGCCTTACTCTCAACGGACGTGTTTTCCGCGAGGAACCGATCGCGAATCAGCTTCTGCGAATCCTCCGGCAGGCTGATCGTCAAATCTCTCGGCCACCCATTCGCGAGACCTTCCCATACGGTTACCGCCAATGGTGAATTTGGATCGATCTGAAGTAGTCGACTGATTTCTTCCGCAGTCGGGCGCCCCCGTGCGATGTGTTCTGCCAACACCGAGACGCGCTGGCTGATCGCGTCAGTCATTGCTGGATCCATTTTCGTCATCGCGACGATGGCCGAAGTTGGATCCGTAGAAGCGGCCGAAGTCCAGGCATCCAGCAAGACACTATCGGTTTGAATCGAGGGCAGCAATGCTGCCAGTCCGTCCCCGTCGATCGCATTCTTCGCATTCCCCTCAGCGACACGCAGCAACAGAGTCAGTCGGACCTTTGGGTCAACGTCGTTCTGCAAACCGGCTTCGATTGCTTGGAGGAGCTGGCCTTCGTGACAGAACCCAACGGCCGCGTTGCGTACCGGGCTCGAAATGTGTGCGAAACCGGATTGGCATGCTGCAGCAAGCGTTTCTGCTGCGGCCGAACTGCCTGATTCCGATAAACCGGCGAGCGTCCAAATCGCATGCATCGCGGCGGGGTCCAGACCGATTTCGTCGACCTCCGATTGCTTGACCAACGCTGCCAGAGCATTCAAGACAGGTTCCTCCGTTGCCTCGCGCTCGACGAGTAGACGCTGAGCTGCACGACGCCAGAAGAAGTTATCGCTCTTCAACGCCTCGACGAGCGCCTCGTTGCTGGCCTCGGCTAGCTGCATCGTTCGCGACGGCGACAACTCAGCCGATTCCTTGTTGAGCAGTCGATAAACGCGTGCGAATCGCTTGTCGCGAAGGTCACTCTCGTACGCAGTCCCCTTTCCAGTCTGGAACCCATTCGGAGTCGGGTTGTGTTGCACGATGTAGTTGTACCAATCGAGCACCCAAACATTTCCATCAGGACCAACTTCGGACATGATTGGAGCAGACCAATCGTCGATGCTTGCGACGGTATTGAACGCGTTGCGGCTTCGGTAACCGGCCCCGTCTTTTTCAAGCACGAAAGAACCGACCAGGTGCCCCGTCGGACCGCAAACCATTTGAATGCGGTTCCACCAAGGCTGCGGATAGTTGCGTGCGGTGTAGATTGCCGAACCGCAAGCGGCGGTGTAGCCACCGTGGTAGTCGACTTGCCGTATTTCATCATCAATGGGGTTGAACTTGAACGACTCCGAAATTGGCCCCAACGTTTCCGGTGACCAACCTGCGACTTGGTCGTAGTAGCGATTGGGAATGGGCATGTGAACGCTGGGGCATCCATTGGCGGTTGAACCAAACACGTAGCCCTCTTCGCTGAAACCAAGGCCCCAGGTGTTGTTGTTCGTGCCCCGGACGAATTCGAGTGCGTCAACGCGGATCGTATGTTCATCAAACTCATCGGTTGCAATCTCGGCTACCGCATTCGAGGCGGCATCGATCGCAAACGAAGGAGCGGTTTTGTCGGAAGCCCCCGCTCGCACTTTGAATCGCCAAAAGCCCTGGCGGAATCGTTGTTGCGGCTCGCCATTGATGATGGGCTGAGAGTTGTTGTAGCCCTGCATTCCCCAGATCCAGTTGTCGGGACCATATTGGAAATTGCTTACGCCACCGTGAGTGTCACCCATCGCCCAACCGGTGATTAGCGACTGGCGGAAGTCAGCTTTGCCGTCGCCGTTGGTGTCCTTGAGATAAATGGTTGTTTGGCCGTCCTGAACAATCACTCCACCTCGGTAGCAAACCAATGTGGAAGGGATGCTCAAATTATCCGCGAACACGGTGAACTTGTCCGCCTGACCGTCGCTGTCGGTGTCTTCGCAGATCTTGATTCGGTCACGCCCAACGGCCGGCTTCTCATTCAGCTCGTTCGGATAATCCACTGTCTCGCAGATCCAAAGACGACCGTTTTCGTCCCAGGTCATCGCGATCGGTTTTCCGTCCAAACCGGCTGCTCGTTCATTAACTATCTGTCGGTTGGGCCAATTCTCATTGGACTCTTTTGCCCAAACAGAAAGCGTCATTCCCTGCGGTTTGGCGTACGCATTGATCGACACTTCAGCCTGCAGCGGATCCTGCATCAACGAGAATGGCTCAGCTTGGGTTCCCCACTGAGCCCCGGGCGTGTAGTTGGGGATCTTTGCGCCAACGTCTGTCGCTGAAAACGTTTGATCATCCAGAGAAGGTGGGGCCATCTCTGGAGTCGTAAACGATCGGTTCTCGTCTGCATCAACTCTCGGACATAACAAAATGCAAAGGATTGAAAAACACAGGTGAATCGAACGTAGAAACTTGATTTTCATCTGACAGACCGAGAGGAAGTGAACGCCATAAGTTTCCAGCGACGGCCGGGGTTGCCATAGCGGAGCCGTAGAGCTTTTCCGCTCTGAAAACTACACTTGATCGCTGAAGGAAGAACCGCATCCAAGAAAACCATGGGCGAAGAACCGGCCGCAGTGACTTCCGGACGGCTGGCTAGCCCCCGTTGATGATATACTGCGTGCACGCGGTTTATCGGGCAAAGCCTTTTAACTTCGCTTTTTTGGATGCAATCTTTCAAATTTCACCCCAGACCCGTGGGCAAGAGCGTCACCCACCGTCGGCGGCTTGGCGTTTTCGATCGCCTAGAAGTTTGCAATGTCTTGGGTCACCATCGTCACGACTGCCATCGCTGTATGCCAAATAGAAACAAGCCCGTGCTCCATCCCGAAACCGATTTGCGAAACCTGCCGCTTGCTCTTCGGTCGGCCTACTTGGCATTGCACCGTCGAACAGATGCCGTACTTTCGCCGCTAGGACTCACCGCAGATCAATTCGTGCTTATGCTTGCCCTGACCGAGGATAAGACACTCACACAGAAGGAGCTGGCAGACCGTATTTCATCCGACCCAAGCACCATCAGAGCGATGCTCGTGTTGCTCGAAAAAAAGGGGATGATTATTAGAAGGCAGCATCCGAAAGATCTCCGAGCCAAAGCTGTTTCGCTATCGGCCGCAGGCCGGAAGAAAGCAAAGCAAGCATGGTCGGTGAGCCAGCCGATTCGGAATCAAATGAACGGGAGCTTGCAGCGAGAGCAAGCTTCGATGCTAATCGAATGTCTCAACACCCTCGCCAACTCACTCAGAGTTTCGTCACAACAAACCTCCAATTGCGAAGTTGCCAAACGCCCCATCACCCAAGACTAAACGGGCCAGATGTCGCTGTATTCGGTGCCGAAGGATCTTTCGTTCGTCAACGTTGAGTTTTGGTGCGTTCGAATCGACAGCGATCAATCCTCCAACAGGTCGTGAAGACTTTGAAATGCGAGATGCCTCGACGCATCAAACTGATTTTTTGCCTTGGCTCCGTTCACCGGTTTCGGATCAGACCGCATATGCATTCGATATCGCTCGACGTGTTTTTCCAGTCACCCACGAAGGAAGCGGAAGAAGAGCCCTCGTCGGTCTAAGGAAGCGTTCGGAAATAACTTCGGCATTTCAATTCGGTAGTACGTAATTGAATTGCCCGAGATTTTGGTCGCGTTGAGTTGGCTCATTCT